>NZ_JBFUHJ010000131.1:0-12903 GCF_056402455.1 Paenibacillus sp. P4_A7
CAGTAGGCTCTGCGAAACGAAACACCTTCCTTCGCAAGACGATCCATTTGCGGTGTATTCATAAACGAGCTGCCATTCGCACGAATACTGTCATAGCGCTGCTGATCTGTTGTAATCAGAATGATGTTTGGTTGCTTGGTAACCATGAGCTCCAACCTCTTTTCCGATAAAATGATGTTTGGCCTATTCATATGGTTGGGCTTATTATCGCAAGAGGCTGCCCCCCTTGCAGAATACCCTGCTTTTGGGACAGCCTCAAACCTCGTTCACCCTTTATTTCGCTTGAGCCTCGTAGGCTTTGTTAACAGCCTCCAACACTTTAGTTCCACCTTGATCGCGCCATTTCTTGGAGAGCTCTGCTAAACCGGAATCGATGTCTCTCTTACCTGAAATCATTTCAAGGTAATACTGATTCGTTAATTCTCCTAATACTCCGCCGCTGAATACTCCACCCAATTCAATCTCTTCGGCAGTCGTTGCATTCACAAGATTTGGTACCATATTTGCTGTTCCAATCTCAACCGATTCCTTGGCACGATCAACCTGAGCCTCTGTACTCGGTAAGAAGTTTCTAGTCAGCGGCCAAACGACGTTCCCCCATGCTAGTGCATGCGACCAGCCGTTAGCTGCGAAACCATCTTTCTCCCGCTCAACTTCGTTATAAGTGATTTTATCGCCATCTTTTGTGTAATGAATGCCTTCAATACCCAGCTCCAAAAGCTCGCGTCCTTCCGGTGAGAGCATAAACTCAATAAATTGAGCTGCTTTTGCCGGATCCTTCGCTTCTTTCGTAACCGCTGTAAACATTCCACCTTTATTAGAAGCTGATAAGCCGTGTTTGCCTTCAGGCCCAACTGGTGGATTCGAGAACCCAAGCTTTCCATTCGGATTTACTTGCTGCAGACTAGTCTCCAGACGATTCACGTGACGGAAAAGCGGTGTAGGCATAAAGCCGATTCGGCCCTGGAAAAACTTATTTTCCCGCTGTTGGTTATCATTGATCAGGAACTCCGTATCGATAAGCTTTTCTTCCCATAGTAAACGTAAATATTGTAAGCCTTGCTTAAACGCAGGATGTTCAAATGCAGGTGCAACTTTGCCCGCATCATCTAGTACCCAATCGCCATGAGGCAAGCCGTATGCATAAAAGACAAAGTTAAATGAGCCATTAAAGCCTGCACTTTTGGAAGCAGACAAACCTTGTGTATCCGCTTTTCCGTTTTTATCAGGATCCTGCGTCACTATCGCTTTAAGCGCCGCATGGAATTCCTCCAGCGTTTTTGGAGGCTCTATTCCGAGCGTTTCTAGCCAGTCAGCACGGAAGGCCATTCCCATATTCGATTTTTCTTCAATGAACGGATACCCGTAAAATTTACCATCAACAGCAGTCCATGACAAGCTGTTTTCCAGCTTTTCTTTTACCGTTGGCATGTTTGGCAAGTAATCATTCAAAGGTACAAGCAAGCCTTCCTCGATCCATTGACTTAATGAAGGAGAAGGAAATTGTGCGGTAACTACATCAGGAAAATCTCCCGTCGCCATAGCAACGTTAATTTTCTCAAATCCACCTTCTGGAACAAGCTTGACCTCTAGTTCGATCCCTAGCCTTTTATTAATTTCAGCAATAATTCTGTCCCCTGCTACAATCGGCTTAGCTGCGGAATCACCAGGCGTTAGATAGACCACCTTAACAGGCGCACTATCCTTTTCACTAGAATTCCCTCCAGCAGGCTCATTTTTTTTGTTACTCGAGCATCCGACCATAGTAGTCGCTGCAATTACAATGCACAGTAAAAGTGTAAACCATTTTTTTTGTATCAACATAAATAGACCTCCCTTATTTTTAGGCAAACATTATTCTTTGACAGCTCCAAGCGTAGCCCCTTGCACGAAAAAACGTTGGAAGAAGGGGTAAATCATCATAACTGGAATAGTAGAAATCATAATCGCTGCCATCTTGATGGCTGGCCCGAGCAAAAATGGGCTGTCTCCCCCCGACTGGTAAACGGCTTCATTATCAAGAAGCATAGCGCGAAGAAACAACTGCAGCGGCCAGATGTCTTTATCGGTCACATACATGACAGCTGTAAAAAACTCATTCCATTTAGCTACAGCGTAAAATAGAGAAATCGTAGCTATTGCCGGCATCGATAAAGGAATGACGATACGCATAAGAATGCCGACATCGTTGCAACCATCAATACGCGCGGACTCCTCTAAGCTTTCTGGAACGGAATTAAAGAAGGAGCGCATAATAATTAAATTGTAAGTCTGGATCACGAGTGGAACCATCATGGCCCAAACCGTATTCATCAAGCCTAAATCCTTAACAACCAAATAAGTAGGAATTATGCCGCCACTGAACATCATCGTAAAAACGACTAGAAACATCATGATCCTTGAGCCTGGGAGATAACTTTTGGATAGCGCATACGCAGCTAAAGTTGTTACAACCATACTCATCAAGGTTCCAACCACCGTAACGAAGATACTGACACTGTAGGATTGCCAAAGCTGTTTCATTTTGAAAATATAGTCATACGCCTCGAATGTAACCGTTTTCGGAAACAGATGTAAGTTAGATGCAAGACTTTCCTGAAGAGGCATGACCGAGACAACAAGTGAATCCCAGAATGGATAAAGCGTGACCAAAGTGATCAAAGTTAGTAATAAATAATTAAAAGCGTTGAATAGTTTTCCACCTAAATCGGTATGATGCATCACTCTTACCTCCTGCGTTTCTTAGAAGATACCTTGCTCGCCCATCCTTCGAGCCAGACGGTTAGCGAAGACCAGCAAAGTGAAGTTAATGGCGGATTTAAACAACCCTACCGTAGCAGCAAGACTGAATCGTCCATCGACCAAACCGATTCGATAAACATAGGTATCGATAATGTCTGAAGTCCGGTAAACTCCCGGGTGGTATAGCACAAAAATTTGTTCAAAGCCTGCTTCCATCATATTTCCGATTCTTAGAATCAAGAGGATAATAATGGTTGTTCGGATACATGGAAGCGTAACATGCCAAATACGTTTCCAGCGATTGGCTCCGTCCATCCATGCCGCTTCATACAGCTGTGGATTCACTCCGGCTAGAGCAGCCATGTAAATAATCGTGTTCCAACCAAACTCCTTCCAGATCATCGAACCGACAAGCGTGCTCCGAAAGTAGGATTCATCCGTCAAAAATCCAATTGGTTCTCCGCCAAGTGCTACAATGGCTTGATTCACTACCCCGTTATCCATCGACAATAAGTTAATCAATAAACCGCCCATGATGACCCATGAAATAAAGTGAGGCAAGTAAATAACGGTTTGAACAAAACGCTTGAATACGATCTTTCGCACTTCATTTAATAGAATGGCTGCAATTAACGGCAACGGAAAACCAAATATAAGTCTGTAGAAGCTGATGACAATCGTGTTCCAAAACACCTGCCAAAATTTATCGAGCTTAAATAATGTTTCGAAATGCTGAAATCCGACCCATGGACTTCCGTTAATCCCCTTCATAATGCTGAATTGTTTGAAGGCGATCGTTGCCCCGTACATCGGGTAATAATGAAACACTGCATAATATACGACTGCAGGCAGCAGCATCAGATATAGATAACGAAATCGAATGATACGCCTAAACAAACCAACTATATTACGACTTACCCTCGGCCTTAACAATGATGTTGGTGCTTCCAATCGTTCTTCCTCCCTTCCTGTTTTCAATGGTGTCATGCCTGTGGTGAAAGCACTTTCATCATAGGCGTCAACGATCTCAGCCTTCAAGCGTCAATCGGTAACAATGGCGTCATTATGGGGTTTGGGAGAGGTATCAATTGTTCATATTGTAATCATTTGTTCGGATTTAATAGATCTAGACGTTTTTGAACTTCCTGACTGCGATATTCGGATGGCGTAAGACCAGTCATTTTTTTAAAGGTGCGGTTCAAGTTTTGTTTGTTGCCAAACCCGGTCGTCTCAGCGATATCGTTGATTGTATGATCAGTTTCACTTAATAATCGAATGGCTTCTCGATAGCGAATATCCGTTAAGAAATCGATAAATGTCGTTCCGGTTGTATTTTTGAATAGCTTGGATACATAGTGACTGTTCATAAATACCATATCGGAAATCATCTGCAGGCTAAGTGGCTCACGAAAATGCTCACGCACATAATCGACCAGCTTCATAATCACTTCTGAATTTTTATGATTACGGCGGCTTTCCATATTTCTAGCGATACCCATTATAAGGCGGTCGAATAAAGTGCTGATCTGTTCAAAATTTTGCAGCTTCGCGAACTCATGATGCCAATTGTTTTCCTTCTCGTCCTGCTCTTCTTCCRCTGAAGCCAGTTCCATCCGAACCGTCACAAGTGCATTTAATAAATGGAACAAGATCACATTCTTAAAATAGATGTCAAATTGACCGTCATGCTGAACTTGATTCAAGATCTGATTTTTGGTTCCCATTGCTTTATCCGTATGTCCTGACTTGAGCTCCCCGATCAGCTTTTCCACTTGCTGCTGGCAAATAATAAAGAGACTCCGATTTGTACGGTTAACATCTAGATCGTAAACGGACAAAATACTTCCGATCCCAGCGATCCTCTCGAGCAGTAAAACTTCCATAGACTCGTTATAAGAAAGATGAATTTCTGTTAAATGCTCATAGTGTCCACCAATGCCAAAGGTAACCGCGACATTGTCGAGCTCCTCCGCTATTTTATGCTTGATTAGGAAGGCAAGCTGCTTGGCGCTGTCAATGACCGAAGTATTTGTATCCCAATTTTGCGTATTGAGAATAAGCACGTCATGTTGATGAAAACCGCTGACATAAGCTACTTTGCTATCCGTACCGATTACCTCTTCACAGATCGTCCGGATCCGGAAATAGATCAGATGCCTAAGTTGTTCGTCAATTGGAGGAAATTTTTGTTCAATAAAATGAACCCTCATACTCATAACCAAAAAGTTATGTGAATCCAGGTCGAGATTATAATAACTTAATTGATTAACCGTTTCAGTATCATCGAACAATTTTCCCGATAATAAATTCAGAAGCAAATGATCACGAAGCACGATCTCTTGCCCTTGGAATTTAGACTTAAAGGTTTCATTCTCGAGCTGCATCCGGTCGATTGACGCGCTTATAAAGCTGAATTCGTCTTGATTTTTTTTGGGAAAAGGATTTTCCATATGAGCCGTTAGAGCTTGCACCATATTACGGACCGGTCGATAATGCCTTCTGGAAATGATGATAATAAGCAATAATCCGACAACCAGCCCAATCCCCGAAATAATTAATGTCATTACGATGACTTCATGTGAACGCTGAAACAGCTCATTATAAGAGTTCGTTGTAATGTAAATCCAATTATTAAATGGTGATTTCAGAAAAGAAACAAACATTTTCTGGCCACCGATTTCTTGCACAAAGTATCCCTCGTTCTGGTCTTTAATCTTTGCTATATCAGCCCGAATAAATGGTGTCAGCAGTAGGCTCTTATCCTTGTATGAGAGCACATCGCCGTCACTATTAAGAATGGCAACGTTTCCAAGTTTTCGATTGTTCGTATTGACCACCGCATTGTAGAGAACATCCTCTTTTAAATTGATGAGCAGTGTTCCGATCTTCTTCTGGTTACGAAGAGGTACGCTGACCAGAAGCGTTAGGATGTTCTCACTCCCCCTATCCGGCGTTGATATTTTAGCAGCTTCCCATGCAACAGTACTCTTGCTTTGAATAAATTGCTCCAGTAATTGCTTATTGGAAAAGTCCGCGAAATCCGTCATTCCGAAGTTTGATACTAGCTTCTGGTTATTGGAGCTATATAAATAGATTGAGTGTATGTAGTTGGACGATGCAAGTCGGTTGTCAAAGAGGTCCACTGTTGCTTTCACAAACCGGTACTCTTCATCCAAATTCCAAGGCATCCAAACCGACTTTAGAACATCAGGGCTAAGGCTAATTGTAGTCGCAATTTGCTGTACCTCGTTAAGCGATTGATCGACGATTTTACTAGTTTGAAGCAGCAGCTCATTATTAGCGCTTACAATTTCATCTTTTAATAAGTCAGACGTGTATTTATAAAGTAATGCTCCGATTAAACAGGTACTAATAACGATTACGACAACCAATTGAAGCAATAAACGAAGAAACACCGAACGCTTCATAAAACGCACCTCTCGATAGCGCCATTCCGGCACAAATTTTAAGTTTATATTACAATTTAATATACGACACGCAGTTTATACTCCAAATTTGTGACACTAACATACTAAAAATCATTGTACATGATTTTGTATTCTTTGTACTTAGATCAGAACAGATTATTTTTATATATTTTTATTATTTATTATTCCTGTTTAGGTCATAAAAAAAAGAGTATCCGTATTTTACATACAGTTACTCTTCTTCCTTAGGTGTGCTCCAAATGTTTTAAGGTTTGAATAAAAATCTCTTTTACATGATCATCATCAATGGAATAATAAACGGTCTTTCCTTCTTTACGACGCTTGACCATTCTTACATTACGTAAATATCGAAGCTGATGAGATACTGCAGACTGAGCCATGTTTAATACTACACAAAGATCATGAACACATAATTCATGATTCAGCAAAGCATGTATCATTTTCACTCTTGTAGGATCACCTAAAGCTTTAAACAATTCAGCCAAATCGTCAGCCATTTGTTCTTGCAGCTTATCTTGCTTCAAGACATTAAGATTGATCTCGGTGCCTAAGCAAGTATCATCGCATTGTTCTTCCACTACACGATCCATCACTCTTTGCCACCGCCTTTATATTCGTAGCTTCCATTATATCAGAAAGATTACGTTTAAAGCAGTCCTTGTCATGTCTGGAAACTGGTGGACTTATTAATAGCTAATAATATCGACAATGGAAAAAGGGTTGGACAGCATCGTTAGCTGCTCAACCCTTTTTCGTATATAACTTTTCGGGAATGATGATTTACAGATTAATCGTTACGATTTCAGTTGTTTCCGCCTGCTGCAACTGCTCAAGAATGAATCCGCAGTTCAACACCTTCTCCTTCAAATCCTGAGTCGTATAATAATAATGATTGCTTGCTTCAAACCCGATTCGGGAATCCCGGATGACAAGCTCGTATAGTCTCCGGGCGTTATCCGATTCCTCTCTTACGATATTGACCAACTTACGGCTTGCTTCAAGCCGGACTGTCGAACTTCTCGCGGAAAGATACCGATTGCGGGTCAAAACAAAAGCGATCTGCAAATAAGTGCTATGAAAATGTACATGAGCGGCCGAAGCAGCCGTCATCAAATCGTCAAACTCCCGTTCAGCTCCAGGAAGCAGCTTCTTCCGCGCTTTCTCCAGCAGCCTAAGCCCTTTCTTCCAGCCTCCCGCTAACTTCTTGAACTGTTTAGCAAGAACGGCTTTAGGATAAATACCTCTCCATCTGTCTAGATCGTCATACGGAAAACCGATCATCGTGGCCTCATATCCGGTTGGCTGCAGATGCAGCAGATTAGCCGGACCAAAATTTTGCGGTGCAAAATATAGTACGCTGATATCAAACGGAAAGTCCTGGAACGCCTTGCTAAATGCAGCCGATGCTTCGGCAATGGATTGCCCCGCTGCGCTTCCAAATTTGCCTTGCAGAAGCTCACGAATGCCAGATTTGATGCCAGTATTCGTATCCCAGTAGTATTCAGCAGCCAATTCCAAATTAATGGAAGGATATCCGCCCAGTGTCCAACTCAGCAGCAGCCCGCTGACGCCGGATTCATTCAAGCGAATCAAATGCTCCTCGATCAGTTGTAAAACGGGCAGAAACGGAACCGCAGAGCATTCCCATGTACTATTGAACTGCACCTTTGCCGCCGTCCGCAGCCCACGCTCTCTAGCTATCCGCCAGCTTTGCAGCGACTTCTCACCCGGCCCAACAACGGACATTGAATAATCGCTTACCTTTCCAGGTACCCCGGCAATGTTCGTCTTAATCGCTTCCTCGCTAGTGGACATGACGATAACGTTATCTGGGAGCCCTTCGATCGCGGATGCTATATCACTCTCGCTCCATCCCCAATCGGAAGACCATCCCCACGTCCAGCAGAGAATGCGCGCGCTCGGTTGTTCACGGAACGCGCCTTCTGCGATGATTGCGTTCACCTCCGCCACCACTTCGCTTGGTGCTCGCTGACTGCAACGAGGACAATTTGTCCGGCCACCGACCGCTCGGGAATAACAATGCGTCCAATTTTCTGACATCGTAATAGTAAATAAACCGGCCAAATCAGGAACCTCGTGAAACAGCCGGGCTATCGCTTCACGCAATTGCTTCTGAACTTCCGGATGGGATGTGCACATCATCGCCTGTCCATCCTCCGTATGTCCCTGCCAATCCGGCTTGTCGGCAAAAAAGGAAATCGGCATGGACCGTGGCTCATTGCAGTACAAGTAAACGCCGATTCCGAATTTCGCTGATCTCTCCACGAGAAGGCGCAGTCCGGCAATTCGCTTCTCCCAGTCGATGGACAATTCCGGTGCCGCTTCCAAAGGTACTAGGCTGTACAGGACACTTTGCAGCCAAATCCCATTGATACCTGCGTCGGAGAGTCTTTCCAACAATTCGTCCGGGTACGGATCCAGCTCAGGTGCTAGCAAAGGATCCCCGTAAACGGCGCTATATGAGTAAATAAAGCGCAAATCGAATTTCGAAGTTCGTTGGTAATCACCTGTTATGATGTAGGGTACGCTGCGTTGCCGCATTTGCGAGGCAAGCCATTGCAGCCCCCGTATAATCCCAGTCTCGGTTGAAGCCCTAATCGTTACCGCATCTGCTACCACTGTAATCGTATGGCTCTCTGGAGACTGTGATGAATCCGGAATGATTTCGATTCGCATGACCGGACTTTGATTCCCATCAAGGGATGGGCCTGGACCCTTTTGGATGTTCCACTTTGTTCCCCAAATCTGTTCATGCTTCGATACGAAGCGCTCTATCGACGAATCAAGTTGGGGGAATCCTTGCGGCGCTTCAATTGTCCAGGGAATGTCCAACCTAAGCTCCCCCGAATCGGGTTTCCTCACTGGAACTTGGCTCTGCACGGTTTGCTCCCGATATTGATTAAGGAAATCGAACGGCTGTTCGAGACGTTCACCGTGTGTGAACACCTCAGCTCCCGGCATGTCAAATTGGGCACCAATCGTTACTCGAATATGCCTCGTTTGATCTCGTTCTTCCGCACTTAATGGCCGATATCGGACCGGAACCGTCCAAGGCTTAAAACTCCCCAGCTTGATCCATAGGAAGTCGTCCTCCTTCAAAGTAAAGGCTAGTCGCTCCTCCGTCCATCCCAACAGTTGAAGAAGTTGCTCGAAGGGAAGCAGATGCCAGTTGGCACGAATGATCGTAATGTATCCTCTTTCTAACCATCTCGCTTCATTCTCCACCGACGACTCGTCAAGCCCAAGGTCTGTTGCGACTTCAATAATTTGCGTTTCGGTGGCGCTGAGCACCTCGGCGAGTCGACTCACCGGAACCAAACCCCAATTACGCCAAATCACAGCCTGCATACTTGTAGGGAAATGCGGCAATGTCAGTGCATTTCTATCTGGATCCGTTATCAGTTCGAGAATCATCGTGAGCACCCCATCAAGTTCATTTCGTAACCGTCTCTCCAAGAGATATTTCTCGTCCTGTCGCACAGGAAGCAGCAATCGCATCGGCAACTTCAACGCCATGAACGGCATCGTCGAACGAAATAACTRCCGGTTCCTCTCCCCGTGTAATACAGCGGCAAATATAGGTGAGCTGCTCTCGTAAGCAGCCTACCGATTGTCCGTGCAGCTTTGCATGAATATTCATATCCGGCGTCAATCTTCCCCGGCCATTCCATATTTGCAAGCCGGAATTGCTCGTTTCGAAGTGGGCCGTCCCGCTGCGTCCGATCACTTCGATCGCATCCGCGATTTCGACTCCCGCTTCATCCGGTGTCATCCAATTGCTCTGCAATACGGCCAGAGCCCCGTTCTCGAATTCGAGGTTTGCCCATAGTACTTCCGGAGAAGCTGCGCCGGAAACGGATTTCCCATAAGCTTTAACACTTTTGACGCGGCATCCGGCATACCAGATGGCCAAATCGATATCGTGAATCATTAATTCGAATACCGTATGCGTACGTTGAAAGGTTTCGAACAAATACTGCTCTCGAGAACGTTTCATGTACATGCTGACAGGTGTGCCTACCTGGTTCGACTGTACGGCTTCCTTAATTGCGGCGTAACGGGGATCGAACCGGAGCAAATGCCCGGGAAACAGCAGACGGCCGTTTTGGGCAGCAGCAGCCTGCATCGCCTTTGCTTCGTCCGGCCGGGTCGTAACCGGCTTCTCCACGAGGACATGTTTGCCTGATTGCAGCGCTTTCACAGTTGGCTCCAGATGCTGGCTTTCGAAGGTCACCACACTAATCAAATCGATATCGTCGCGCTGAATGAGGTCATCCGCATTTAAATAAAGGTTTGTGATGCCGTATTCCTTCCCAGCATGCTCCAGCCTCTCAAGCGAGCTGTCACATATGGCGACGACTTCCGCTTGTCCGAGCGAGCTATACGCTTCCAGATGGCACATGCCCCATCTGCCTAATCCAAGTATCCCAACTCTTACTTTGCCCATCCGTTATCACCATCCCTATAAATTTGGCGGTATATCCAACCGTTCGAAACAATCATGCGCTTTATCTATATGCTTCCAGGCTTCTGTTAACAGAAAATTGCCATGCCCAGGAAACAAGCTGTCAATGCCGAGTCTATGGAGCTTAGCCACCGTATCGGCGTATTCAGGTATAATGCAATCCCAAACGTTCTGAATAACGACTTTGCCTCCTGCGAACACGGAATCGCCGCTGAACAACAGCTTTCTTCCATCCCTCTCGAGCAAAAAAGCGATATGGCCCCGCGCATGACCTGGCGTCTCGACTACTTTCAGCACGGTGTTTCCAATGACGATATCATCGTTATCCTGTACGCTACTAGCTACTGGGCAAGGCGGGAAAATGTAATCCGCAGGATATACGCCGGCTCTTATCGCCGCAGTAATGCTTACCTTATCCCGATCCCCTCGTTCGATCCATGGCATGGCTTCCTTTGAGGTAATAACCTGCATCCCATATTCGCGGTGAAAATAAGCCGCACCAGCCGCGTGGTCTCCATGTCCATGAGTAAGAAGCAAATAACGGATTTGTTCTGGAGAGATTCCCATTCGTGAAATATTTGCCGCGATACGCTCCGGCTCCAAGCCTCCACCGGCATCGATCATCGCGTATTCCCCACCCCCTCCATCCATCACGTAGACGTTGCAATCCATCGGATCGCTAATTTGGATTCCATACTTTCCGCTGCCAACCATAAATATCCCTTCATCGATCCGTATCATGAGGGAATATAGGCAATGCATTCGATTTCCACACGCATGCCGGGAGGGAATTTACCGATTTCGACCGTGCTGCGAACAGGTGGATCAACTTTAAAAAAATTGCCGTACTCGTTGTCATACGCTCTGAAATCATTCAGATCATCGATGAACGAGGTCACTTTCACGACATGCTCAAGTGAAGTGCCCGCAGCTTTTAAGATTTCCTCCATATATTCGAGTACTACACGCGTTTGCCGCTCCATATCGCCCGGGTGCAATACTTCTCTTGTAGCGAGATCGAACGGACAGGTACCTGCCACGTATACCATATCACCCAGCTTAACGGCCTGAGAATATGCACCGCTTGGCTCCGGCGCTTTATCCGTGTGTATGATTTCTTTCTTCACAATCAACCTCTCCCCTCTTAGTTGCCTTTGTAACTGCAAGCCAATCGATAATAAAATTCGGCCGCCTGCACAACCTCCGCCACGGGAACAAATTCTTCGGCGGAGTGCGCCTGATCGATTGAACCCGGACCGTATACAATAGAAGGAATTCCCTTCCATGCCTGCAGCTTGCTAGCATTACTGCCGTACGATACGCCGCACAGCGCCGAGCTTAAGCTGAGCGAAATGGCTGCGCTCTGCGCCGCTTGGACAACCGCGGCATCATGCGGCGTGTTTAGCGCCGGGTCTAGCAACAGCGGTTTAATGGAAATTGTTGCATCAAAGAGTGATTCCTTCAATTGGTGCTCGAACTCTGACAATACCTGTTCGGGGGTCTCTCCGGGAACGATGCGCCGATCAACGCGAATTTCGCAATTTTCCGGAACGATATTAATCTGACTGCCACCGCTAACTGTGCTGACTACAATCGTCGGCTGCCCGCATAACTCGCTTCGGATATGCTTCAGCTCAGGCTCAACTCGGTTCCTCACATGCCCAACGACGTCCATCATTGCATAGATGGCGTTGTCGCCCTTGTGAGGAACCGAGCTATGAGCGGCTTTGCCGTGTGTATGTACGGAGAAGCGTGCACAGCCCTTATGCTCCACCACGATGCCAAGCTCCGTCGGTTCACCGACTACCGCGCCCGATAACGGAATATCTAGCGACATGAAAGACGTAAGTCCCAGGAAAGCATGCTCCTCATCGACCGAAGCGCAGAAAACAAGGTCCGTATTCAGAAGCTCCGGATGCAGGGCGCAGCGCTCTATCATATGAATCATTCCTGCTAATGCGCCTTTCGTGTCGCATGCCCCTCTTCCGTACAGCCTACCGTCACGATAGTGCGGAATTAGTGCATTCTCCATGCTTCCTATCGACACGGTATCCATATGAGCCTCGAACAATAAAGCGGATTCGGGCTTGCCTATCCGCAATTCCGCTATAATATTGTCACGGCCTTCGGCAACCGGCTGCCGGGTAACCCGCAGACCCGCCTTTCGCAAACGCGCTTCGATATAATTGGCAACGTCCTGCTCTCCCCGAGCATCCTCCCCATAAT
>NZ_JBFUHJ010000132.1:0-12815 GCF_056402455.1 Paenibacillus sp. P4_A7
CGCAACAAACTTAAGATCCTGTACTGGGAACACAACGGTTTTTGGCTGTTTTATCGTCGCCTAGAACGAGGCACATTTGAGTGGCCCAAAGGGAATGAAGGAGCAATCACCGTCTCTAGCCGCGAGCTTCGCTGACTGTTAGATGGACTTGCCCTCAGCCAGCGGCAAGCACATCCACAAGTGACCGCCCATACCGTCATTTGACGAAAATGTTCGCCATTTCGACATACCTAAAAGTAGGATTTAGCGCGCCATATACGAATAAATAGAGTATGGAAAATCATACCGAAAATCAATCCCTTATAATAGAAGAACTAAAACAAAAAACAGCGAAGCAAGACGTACAAATTACAGAACTGTCGGCCAAGCTCAAATGGTACGAAGAGCAGTTCCGTCTTGCTCAGCAGAAGCGTTTCGGGGCCTMGAGCGAGAAGACGCAYCCYGATCARWTGGAGCTKAATCTGTTCAATGAAGCTGARGTGCTGGCGACGCCGGGCACCCAGGAACAGGACATCGAGACGGTTATCTACAGTCGCAAGAAATCTGCTGGTAGTCGAGAGGCTAAGCTGGATCAATTCCCTGTRGARACGATCACGTACACGTTGCCTGAGGGGGAGCAAGTCTGCGACTGCTGTGGATGTGCCCTTCATGARATGAGCACCGAGACGCGAAACGAAATCACCRTYAKYCCYGCRGAAGTGAAGGTGACACGRCATGTTCGTCAGGTSTATGCRTGCCGCCRYTGTGAGCGCGAGGAAATTCRTACACCAATCGTRACMGCTCCSATGCCAAARCCYSTCTATCCRGGRAGTTTRGCTTCYCCWTCCATCMTKGCAYATGTCATGAGCCARAAGTATGTRGACAGCCAGCCGCTATATCGGCAAGAGCAGCAGTTTGCCCGTYTAGGTCTAAYAATCTCTMGGCAGACRCTYGCKAACTGGATGATGTACGGYGCRGATCAATGGCTCTCGCTGTTAACGGACCGCATGCGGGAGCACCTACTGGATCGGGACATCCTACATGCCGATGAGACTACCCTTCAAGTGCTGCGCGAACCGGGGAAATCGGCGGAGTCAAAGTCGTATCTATGGCTGTATCGAACAGGTCGCATGGGTCCGCCCATCGTCCTGTACGACTACCGGCCAACACGCGGCGGCGAGCATCCGCGAAATTATTTAAAAGGATTCAGCGGTTACCTGCATGTGAACGGTTATCCCGGCTACCACAAGGTACAAAGCGTTAAACTAGTTGGATGCTGGGCGCATGCGCGGCGAAAATATGACGAGGCGCTAAAAGCACTGCCGACCTCCCAAGACAGAACGAAAACGGCTGCACAGCAGGGTCTCCAATTCTGCAATCAGCTCTTCGCCATTGAGCGTGAGCTGAAAGAAAAGAGACCAGAAGAGCGTTACACCATCCGAAAAGAGCGAAGTGGGCYTGTTCTGGATGCTTATTTGCTATGGCTTCGCCAAGAGCGATCCCGCACATTGCCGAAGAGCAAGCTTGGAGAGGCTATCGGTTACAGCCTAAACCAATGGGACAAGCTAACGATGTTCTTAGAGGACGGACGGCTCGAAATCGACAATAATCGTAGTGAACGAGCGATTAAACCTTTTGTCATTGGAAGAAAGAATTGGCTATTTGCCAATACACCTCGCGGGGCCAAGGCGAGTAGCATCATTTATAGTGTAATGGAAACAGCAAAAGAAAACGGGTTGAATCCGTTCAACTATCTGGTGTATGTGTTCGAGCAACTTCCGCAGCTATCCGATCCAAAAAACCCGGAAGCGCTGGACAAGCTATTGCCTTGGTCGACATTATTACCGCTGACTTGCCACGTGTTTAAGTCTTAACTCTATTTATGTAGCCCTCATCTTGATGACAAGGTGGGGGCTATTTGACGCTTACGTAGCCGCGGTTCTGGTAACGCTAATCAATACCAGTTTCATCCTTTATGAAACTACAGCACGATCCATCTACCGCTATGCGCAATTACTTTAAAGTAACAGTCAATTTACTACTCATAAGCTTGCCATGAGTTTATAATAAGATCATCAGATCACTCAAACAAAAAAAATGACTCTGGAAAAACTGAATACTCTCTCTTCCGCAGGATATAGTTGCTTTTTATTCCCTTTAAATCAAGCCATTCTTACATCTGGAAAACTTACGATTTAAACCATCGCAAAGATTTAGTACAAGTCACACTCTGACATTGATTGACAAACGGTTGAGATAATAGAAGCGGACCGCCCATTCTAATGGGTCATGCTTTGGCATAGGTTCGTTCTGCCACCGTTCGAACAGCGCCCTGCTTACTGGAAGGCTCTCCAAAACCGGAGAATCCGCGATTTCTTGGGCGCGTAATCTATTCACCAGTAAACCCTCCTTATTGTTGTGGCACTCCTATTCTCCTCATTTTTCATAATAATATCCATCTGGCTTCGTCGTCACGATGCTTGGAATTTTGCCTAAAAATCTCTCAAATCTGTTCCACTTGTCCACACGCTTCGGTGTCTTCATACATATTCTATTTTAACAATATGTAAAGGGGGCATCCTGGTTGGGGCAATACATTACTGCTGCCGATCGTCAGGCCATCAAGAATTGGATCCCGAAACTGACGCGTCATGGGATCGGGGTCGAGGCGACGTTGAAAGTCTTGGATTTACCATATCCCTTTATTGGAGCCGGCAAAAGCCGGATGGTGTTCGACCTCGATGAGAAACACGTGTTAAAAATCGCTTATAAGAAGGCTGCTCTTAATACGAACGAAAGGGAAGTTCGACTGTATCAAACGGTTCCTTCCAAGCTCCGTAAGTATTTAAGTAAGATTGAAGACTACGGAGACGGTTGGATCGTCATGGAGAAGTGGGAAAAGTCGGTTCCGAAATCGAGAGAAAAAAAGAAACTGCCTGCTCTAAAAAAAAAGTTCGCGGCAGTGGGCTTTCGTCTTACGGATGCGAATGGTTCCAATATTCGCTGGAATCCGAAAAAGAATCGAATTGTGATGATCGATTACGCCAATTACGAGCGCAAATAAGCCGCTGTCCCGTTCCTGCCGGCGAACGGGACAGCGGCTTTCGTTTATCCTACCATTTTAGCGTTTTCGCGTATTTCTTATATGCTTTCCGAAACGGGTGGCCATGCTTCCAAGGCTTTTTCGGTCCCGTGTAATGGATAATGGCCGGTTTCGCTTTTTTGTTTCGACGTGCATATGTCGTGATGAAGTTCCATTTGCGAGAAAGTTTCCGCCACTTTCCTTTAATTACGCCGTTCATCGGGTCCTGACTGCAGTACTCGATGGATTTTCGATGCTTTTTGCTGAACTTAACGATTTTCTTGGCGATGTTCTGTTCCCGCCATTTCTTCAAGTTCAGCAGCATAACCCCTGCATTGAAATAGCGGGCTCTCTTCGGCATGCCGAGTTGTTTTTTCTTGCGGCGGGACACATTGTCCTTTTCGACCGCCGCTGCATAGCAGCCTCTTAAATTTTTTTTCCAAAGTTTACAAATATCCTTCTGAACGATCATGTCGCTGTCGAGGTACAGCGCCTTCGTCACGTTGTCCCCAAGCAAATTCGGGATCGCGATCCGGTAATAGGTCTCTTGCGTCAAATAATTTTTCTCTTTTAAGTCTCCGAACAGCGATTGGGGGATCGTCAGAAATTGGACCTGCGCACCGCTGGAAACTGCGACACGCTCCAATCTTCTCTTATTTTTGTACGAAAGCCCGCTCTCGATGATATACAACTGTATATTTTCGGCACTTTTCGTATTTGAAAGCATAGAATGGATCATGACCCCGAGCGGCTTCGCATATTTATTGTTGGTCGCCGTTACAATATGAATGGTATCCATCCCGTTCAACTCCGTTTCCTGAGAAGCTCGTCGTAATACTGTTCTTGCACTTTGATTTGCGTGGGCAAATGAAAGGAATTCACGACTTTCCGTCTCGCTCGTATCGCATAGGCAATGGCTCGGTCCGGGTCTCGCAGCAGCCGTATGATCGCATCCGCCAGCGCTTTCGCGTCCTTTTCTTTAACCAATACCCCTTCCTTCTTGTGCGTAATTAATTCGGGAATGCCCGCATGGAACGTCGATACGGCAGGCACGCCGCAGGCCATCGCTTCTTTTAACACGTTCGGGATGCCCTCGATCGCGCCGTTGCGCGTCGTATGACTCGGGAGACAGAACAAATCCGTACGGTGCATCTCTTTGACGATTTTGGCGTTTGGCATCGCGTCCTTAAGCTTTACGGCGTCCTTGAGACGAGCGGCGCGAATATCGCGTTGCAGCTCCTTCTTATCCTTCGGCTCGCCTTTCCCGACGATGACCAGCTTCGCCTTCGGCAGCTTCGAGCGTACGATCTTGAAGGCTTGGAGTAGAACGGGCAGCCCCTTCTTCCCCGTTAGGCGGCCGACCATGAGAATTCGGAATTCGTCGTCCTTGGTCGTTTTTGTGCCGCGGAAACAAAATTTATCGGTATCGATGCCGCCGTAAAGCACTCTGATCCGTTTTTTCGGAAACCCTAGCTTAATCAACTCTTTCTTGAAATACTTGCACACGGGCAAAAATAAACTCCCGTACTTTGCCAATTTCCGGTAGGCTTTCTTGTTGCCTCTCTTGCGCGAAGATGCGTCGTTTCCGCGAAAACTGACGATCAGCGGGATATTCCAGCGTCTCGCGATCGGCAACATCTTATTTGCGTCAAATCCCAAGTGACAATGGATTGCTTTCACGTTGTGCTTTTTGAAGAACGCACCCCAGTCTCGAATATCGCCGCGGTACACGTACTCGTAGGGATACTCCCGTTCCGAACTTCGGCGCGGAAACTCTCCGATTACGATCGAATGATACGACCGAAGCCCTACGATTTGACGATATTTAAAATCCTGATTCACTTTGATGTCCTCGGCCAAATAATGGATGATCGTGTCCACAGAAGCACCTCCTCTCTTTATTTGATTCTATAATCTATGACGTTAACCATGGCTTGCTTGTACATTCACCCTATCTTTCAAGAAAAAGGCAGAAACCGCGGTATTTGCGTCTATTAATCTCTAATAGACAAGTGGCGGATGCAATTCAATATTTGGATATTATTGAACAAGAACTAGCTTGATTTTTCATTGTTTGTATATGGAGTAATAAAATCATATTMGGAAGCGTCAATCAAAGAGAGTCGTTGGGAAAGCGTTCCATCGGCTCTTTTTTTGTTCAGGAGGAACCTTGCACGGCCAGCTCGTGCGAGATCCGCGACCATATCGCTAATTTTACCCTTAACATTCTTATATAGATCAAATTTCCTAAGTAATTGATCGATATGATAACCAGAGGGAGATTGCGGATGTGGCTAGAAGAAGGAAGAAAGATGAACTGGAACCTGAGCAGGCATTAGTTCTTTTGCTTATGATAGATGCCGGCTGGGGAGCTTATAAGCTTACGCACTCATGGTTCACAGTTGGGTTGGCTGTTGGTTGTGTGATCGCGGCATATATTATGATTTTGCTTGCGATCAAAAAGAAGCGTGATGAGCGGCTCAAGCGATCTGGAATAGCTGAGATCGATAAGATGGTTGGACATCTCTTTAAAGCACATGGCTATGTAGTGGAAGTAACGCAAGCTTCCGGTGACTTCGGAGCTGACCTGGTGATTACAAAAGCAGGTAAGAAGAGTGTAGTACAGGCAAAACGTTACAGTAAGAACGTAGGGATTAAAGCTGTTCAGGAGGTGCAAGCTTCCATTGCACATTACGGTGCTTCTGAAGCTTGGGTTGTATTAAATAGTGATTATACAGCTGCTGCTAATACGCTAGCTAAATCAAATGGAGTTCGTTTAATTAATCGGATACAGCTAATTGAAAAGATATTGGTGTTGAACGGAGCAGTCGTTATGCCAACTGCTGAACCAG
Organism: Paenibacillus sp. P4_A7; assembly: GCF_056402455.1. Taxonomy (NCBI): domain Bacteria; kingdom Bacillati; phylum Bacillota; class Bacilli; order Caryophanales; family Paenibacillaceae; genus Paenibacillus; species Paenibacillus sp. P4_A7. The sequence goes on from NZ_JBFUHJ010000132.1 coordinate 5,914, forward strand.
TTGTTGAACAACCAATAGCTGAAGTGAAGCAGGAACAATATGATGATCCTGAGTGTGATCGCTGTGGTTATTTAATGGTAAAACGAAAAAGCACTCGCGGAGAGTTTTATGGATGTTCGAACTTTCCGAGATGCAGGCATACACAGGCGATGTTTGAATAACTTATTTGATAAGAATTATTTTGCAATAAAGAAGCCCCAGCATCAAGAGCTGGAGCTTMTATAAGTAGATAATTGGAATTCAGATTCGAGCAGAAAAAACGGTGTCCGATTGGTGTCCAAGCCCTTCGAAAGTTGAATCGATTTACCCTACTCTATAATAGAAGGGAAATTTAAATCTTTGTTTTTAAAGGGGCTCGTCCATGTTGGAGGAGGATGCAGTAAGGCAAGTGTAAGCCTTCCAAGCTAATAGCGTGGGTTCGATTCCCATCACCCGCTCCAACTAATGTATCGTAAGCTCTTGAGAAATCAAGAGCTTTTTTGTTGTTTAAATATAAGTTTTTTTGTTTATTAACTCAACTTTCGCAGCTTAAATTAGGCAGGTAACCCTTGATGTAGCTGGGCAAACCGGCGATCCATTGCTGGAGTTGTGTTTGAATGAGTGTTGTGATCTTCTTATTGGCTTTCTTTGCGATATCCTCAATCAACTCCATGAGTTGCTTTAAGGCAAGCACCCAATCTAATTGGTTGACTTCATCACAAAGTAAATAAAACAAGCCACCTAATGTACGGTGATCGTTACTTTGTCGATGTTGCCATGCCAGTAAAATGTAACGCGAGAAGACAATGGTGGTATGACTAATAAGCTGATACGCGCGTTTGATAATTTTGATCTATCCATCGTTTAACTATGGTGAAAATAACAAGGATAATTGCGGCCGACATCCACCACATAAGAGTCTGAAAGCGGGAGGTATCTTTGTTTGGCAAAATATCATCGACGATAATTTGTATGAACTTTAGGACGAGCATATAGACTGCGGATATTATAATGCCAAGCGCTAAGCTAACACCGACTTGGACTCGATAGGGTATTAAAAACGATAACACCCAACGATAAATACGTCTGAAAGCGATAGGTGAACCTTCCAATGACTGCTTTTCTTGCATTGCATCGAACCCTCTCTTCTTCTAGATTCAGCTTATCAATATACCTGAAGTTCCTCTTTTTGTAAATAGCTTCAAAGTGCGGATTTTGAAGCTTTAGAGTCTTATATTTTTATGGTAGAGATTATGTTGAATAAAAAGGATTCCTTAAAGTATGATATGGGGTGTGAACAATCATAATACTGAAGTTGATGGTAGGTATGATTGAAAGGGGCGGGCACAATGAGTGAATGGAGAGAGCTAACGGCAGAATCGCAATCCAGATGGGACGAGAATGCAGAGTTCTGGGATGATTATATGGGCGAACATAGCAATCGGTTTCATCGTGAGATTATAAGACCGAAGACGGAAGAGCTTTTGGCAGTAAGAGAAGGTCAAACTATACTGGATATTGCATGTGGAAACGGTAATTTCTCACGAAGATTAGCAGAGTTAGGCGCTCATGTGCTTGCTTTTGATTTTAGTGCAGTAATGATTGAAAGAGCAAAAGCGAGGTCTGTAAACTGTCCGTGTCCTATTGATTATCAAGTAGTGGATGCTACAAGCGATGAAGCGTTGATGGGATTAGGAGCACATACATTTGACAGTGCTGTGTCCAATATGGGATTAATGGATATAGCCGATATTACACCACTAATCAAAGCACTTCATGTTTTACTAAAAGACAACGGGAAAGTTGTTTTTTCTATCCCACATCCTTGCTTTCAAACACCGGGCTTGAGAAAGATTCATGAGACTGAAGAAAGTAATGGGCAAATTGTTTCAAGAAATAGTATTCAAATTTCAAAGTATTTATTGCCGGAACCCTTCGAAAGTATAGGTATACAAGGACAGCCTGTCCCACATTACATATTCCATAGACCCTTATCTTATTATGTGCATCTATTTTTATCTTCTGGGTTTGTGTTGGATGGAATGGAAGAACCAAGCTTTGAAAAAGATGAAGTTAATAGCAAGTTTGATTGGTATGATATCCCACCCGTCATTATTTTGCGATTTATGAAGCGCTAACCTATCCAGCTCGGTAATTATCCTAATTAATACTGAAAAATGGTTGCTTGACGGATTCACCGAAATCACTAATAAGCGCTTTTGCTGAGGCGGTGACGCGGCTTTATTCAAAGGGTGAATTCTGATCGGGCATCATAACCATATGAAGGGACTATCCAATAGGCCAGGAATGACCTATTAGAAAGTCCCTTTAATTATATTAATGACTTATTCGCGATCTGATTATAAATATGGGAAATATATGGTCATCTATCATTTTTGGAGTATAATGGAAGTGCGTTTCAGAAAACCGAGTAAATAGGTTGTTTAGGGGGTTATTGAATGTTTCCTAAAAAGAGGCATGTAACAATTGACTCTGAAGGTCGGGTTGACAATGAAGAGGATGGTCAAGTAAGTGTGGTTGTGACATTTCCTGATCGTACAAGTTGGCTGACTCATTTCTATACTTTTAAATGTGTTGAATCTATTCGCCAGAATTATTTGAGTTTAGGAAATAGACCATATATGTGTCCATCTAATCCTCTAATTTTAGTGGATATCATAAGCAGAGCGCGTATTGAAGCAGTTATTGATGAGGATGAAGTCAAGCAGATTCTATTTGGCGAACGAGACGAGGGAGCGTATAATCTGAATCTGCTGGATGTGCTAAAAGATAGGAATATTATTGTTTCCCAGTTGAACAACCAAGGACCAGAGTTAAAAAACAAATGGGCAAATATTTTTACGAAAGACTTAAGTTATGAAGAACAACAATTGATCTATTTTGACCAGTTTCTATGGCATCTATTTAGCTATAAAAAAAGACCATGTTTGAAGAATGAACTTGCTATTGAGGCTTTCAATAATTTGAAAAAGCAACAATGTTTTATTTTTTATCAGGATAGGGATCATGCGTTGTTTGTTATTAATGGGGCCGATCTAGAATTGGATTATTTTGAACTGGATTCTGATATATACATAGTGGATAAAGATTTTAAATGGACATACGTAAAGACGCATGAATCGGATTGTGGACCGTATTTTTGTGAATTGTAATCAATAGCTAATCATTAATAGTTGATGTTATACGAATTAATAAAGAAAACCAATTTAGGTCTATTCAGCTAAATGTGGGATCAATTTGGCCACTTTAATAGGATGAGGAGTGTTGTTTTGTTCGAACAAATAGTCATTGTTGCGCTATTTACCTTTATTATTCATCTCTCAGAGACACTTACATACTCGCTTCGATTAGCAGGAGTACGTTTAGGGAAATTAGCAGTAGCCTTGTCTTTGACTGGAATCATACTTTTAATATCAAGAACAGCCAATATGGTTCAAGGTCCACTTACCGGTAATATCATAGATTTCGCAAGAGCAAATCCAGATTTTGATGTCATTACCCAGATGAGGATTATTATAGGTTCAGCTACAGTCGGGACATTTGTTGCATTATTACTATTTCCATCAGCCGTTTTTCTTGCTTCTAGATTAATATCCCATTTAGAAGTAGCAGGCTCCATTCCACAGATGATTCGTTCAGCCGTTTCCATTCAAAAAATAAGTAATACAAAATACCATTTACGCCTACCCAAGCTATCGATGCTATCACGATTAAGAATCGGAGGTATTCCTAAAAGGATAGTGATTCTTAATATAGTGGTAACAGCCATATATACAATAGGAGTATTAGCCGCCTTGCTTGCTTCTACTTTAACAGTAGAAAAGGCAATGACGGCAGCACAGGCATCAGGTCTAATTAATGGAATTGCGACAATATTACTAACGATACTCATTGATCCGCAAATTGGTTTAATTACAGATAAGGTACTTCGAGGAGAAAAAGAAGTTGCCGCACTTAATAAGATTTTTGGATTATTAATGATATCCCGATTATTGGGAACCGTTTTTGCTCAGCTATTATTGGTGCCAGCCGCTCATTTGATCAAATGGATTGTAATTGCAATATAGATTATCCCATGTCTAGGAGGTGCTGAAGTTTGCGATATTCCATTATCGGGCTGATTGCTTCAGTAGGATGTATCTTTCTTTGTGGCATGTTTTTGTTCTGGAATCCGTAATATAAAGCGGTTATTCAACGGCAATAGGTCGGTAGTCTAGAGTGAATTAGTTCTAATTTTTGAAACTAATTTACTTACCCTTTCGTGTCATTTCAGCAAGCACATTCCATTGTTCAGAAGTAACCTCTGACAGACTATTGAATTGACCTGCGCCCTGCAGCCATTCGCCACCGTCAATGGTAACGACCTCCCCGTTAATATAACCTGCATAGTCTGAGATTAAATAAGCCGCCAAATTAGCAAGCTCTTCTTTATCGCCGACCCTGCCTAGCGGAATTCTACTTATCATTTTTTCTTCCAATTCAGGAGTAGGAGAGAGGCGGGACCAAGCACCTTCCGTTGGAAAAGGCCCAGGTGCGATGGCGACCTGCCGAATGCCATAGGGTGCCCACTCTACAGCAAGGGAGCGGGTTAGAGCCAATACACCTGCTTTTGCAGCAGCAGACGGAAYGACATAACCTGAACCAGTGGCGGCATAGGTTGTCACTATGTTTAGCATGGTTCCACCACGTCCTTGCTCAATCCATCTTTTTCCGACCTCTAGGGTTGTATAGAAGGTACCATRCAGCACGATATTTAAGACGGCATCCACTGCCTTCGGTGAGAGACGCTCAGTAGGACTTATGAAATTTCCAGCCGCGTTATTAATAAGTACATCGATATGTCCAAATTTAGCCTCTACCGCATCCATTAGCTCGAATATTTGTGCCGGGTCTCTAACGTCACAGCTTTTGTAAAACACCTCGCTTCCATGGACACTCATTTCGTCGGAGGCCTGCTTCAATACGTCCTCACGACGGCTAGCGATTGCGAGTTTTGCACCTAGCTCAAGAAACTTTTCCCCCATAGCACGTCCAAGTCCTGTCGCGCCTCCTGTAATCAGCACTACCTTATCCTTCAGCAAATCACTCGAAAAAGCTCCCATTGGCCACTCCCCCTTAAAACAGAATGTATCTTACATAAATTTTTGCATACTTATTCATATCAAATGGGGGAGTAGCTTATGTTTAAGGTTTCTATGTTAGTGGGGAAATAAAGCTTTTTTTCGTATTAAATGGAAATGGGGGGCAGTTTCTAGTAGACTTAAAGGCAAGGAGTGGATGTATGATGGAAAATAAAACGTTTACGCTGAGTGAAGCAAATGCCCTGCTTCCGCAGCTAAAAGTTGACTTGATTAGACTTCAGACATTATCACAGCAATTTGAGGATCAATATGTAGAGCTGCAAAGCGAAAAAAAAGCATACAAGCAATCATCTGTCGAGCCTGTTGCTATACAAGATCCGTTTTTCGAAGCGGAGAGCCAACTTGAGTTTATGCGTATAGAGGCTGATCTGTTGATTGAAAACTTCAAACGAAAAGGCGTTCAACTCAAAATGATTAATCCGGGGCTGATTGACTTTCCTTCGGTGCTGAATGGCGAAGATATTCTTATTTGCTGGAAGGAAGGCGAAGAGAGCATCGGTCATTATCATGGCTTGGATGATGGATTTGTTGGCCGAAAGCCGTTGCCTGATCATTTATAAATAGAGCAAATGTTCTTGACAATAATAAGCTGACGGGGATATACTAATCTTGCTTTTGTTAACAATCGAATACGTATGTTTTATCGGAGGAGCCTGCCAACAGCGGGCTCTTTTTGCGTTTTTTTGGAAATTAAGCAGAAAAGGACGACTTTTATTGGAAATTGGAGATGCTTATGTAGAAGTGAGTTAAGGGGTTTCGAAGCAAATATAGTTTCACAAAAATCTAAGGAGTGGAAATATTGTCTCTACTGCATATCGCTATCATCTCACCGTTCTTATTTGCAGCATTTGTCCCATTCCTGCATAAGTGGCTGAATCGTATTCACACAGGGTGGTTCGTTTTGCCTTTACCGGTACTGCTCTTCGTTTTTTTTCTAACCTATATTCCTTCCGTACAAGATGGAGAGAGCATGAAGGCGGTTGTTCCCTGGATTCCGTCTCTAGGTGTTAATTTTACGGTTTATTTGGATGGTCTAAGCTTATTATTCACTCTGCTTATTTCGGGAATAGGAGCTCTAGTTATCCTTTACTCCATTTTCTATTTAAATAAGAGGAAAGAAGAGATTCATTCCTTCTATGTTTATCTGCTCTTATTTATGGGGGCTATGCTTGGGGTCGTCATTTCAGACAATATGATGGTGTTATACGGGTTTTGGGAACTAACCAGCATTTCTTCATTCCTCCTCATTGCTTTTTGGCATAAGAAGGAGAAGTCGAAGTATGGTGCCTTAAAATCAATGCTTATTACGGTTTTTGGCGGCCTATCGATGCTGGCTGGATTTGTACTTATGTATGTCATGACGGGTACATTCAGCATTAGAGAGGTTATCGGTCAAGTAGATATGCTGGCTGGGAACGACTTGTTTATTCCCACTATGCTTCTTATTTTGCTTGGTGCTTTTACGAAGTCAGCGCAGTTTCCCTTTCACATTTGGCTGCCAGATGCGATGGAAGCTCCAACTCCGGTAAGCGCATATCTTCATTCTGCAACGATGGTTAAGGCTGGTCTATACTTAGTAGCACGCTTTAGTCCTATATTTGCTGGTCAAGCGGAATGGTTCTGGCTCGTATCAGGCGTTGGGATCACGACCTTGATATATGGGTCTTATCGGGCGCTAAAGCAAACGGATTTGAAAGCGATACTTGCTTTCTCGACGATAAGTCAACTAGGACTCATAATGAGCTTGCTTGGACTTGGATC
>NZ_JBFUHJ010000133.1:0-12806 GCF_056402455.1 Paenibacillus sp. P4_A7
TGCCTGAAGGGCTGTGTTATATCTACATATTACTCGGCAAGGAAGCTGATTCCGTTCAGCGACAAATAGTCGCTGCCGCCTCTCATGAACAACACTTGACCTGTGGAGAGTACTTGAATCTCCCCGATTACCGCAACACCATCTTCGATCGTGCTGACGGTGAATTTCTTAGCTTTCGCAGGGCGGAAGCCCTCAGGAAGCTGAAGGATGACGGAACCTTGCGTTATGTCACCGTTTTTAATCAAGCCGTCCAAGCTAACTTTGCCATTCATGTCCCGGTTGAAGGAGGCTTTGCCAAAAGTCGTTTGGTCATAATCCACCCAGCCATTGGACAGCGCTGCTGGCTTCTCGATACCCAGCGTAATGACTCCATTGTCTTTGACTGCGTCTGCGCGGGGAACGATACCGGTACTGCCTAAGAAGTAATTGTCATAACCGATTTCCGTTAAGGTAGCGCTTGGTCCCAATTCGATAATCCCTTTCGTGCCTGCGGACAAGGTGTTGCCACTTATTTTCGTATATGCGGCACTGCCGAGTTTGATCGCATAATCGACATGTCCTGCATATCCCCAGCCGTTTATGTTATTGCCTACGATTTGGGAGAACACAACTGGATTTATCTCGCCGTCCAAGGAAATGGCGGCTTGGTGCGTGCTCGTGTGTGGAACGTTTTGTTCGATTTGGTTGTACAGAATTTTGACCTGGTTACCTTCTGTTACTCGGATAGCCCCGCCGGCAGCTGTAATGTTGTTGAAAGCTATGACGACTTTTGCCGCTCCGGGAACCTGGCTCAATTCGACGCCGATGTTGTCGCCGGTAATTGTATTTCCAAGAATATTAATGGAATCGCCGGCATTAAGGAGTGATAACCCACCATAGAAGACGTTGTTCTCGAAGGAGGATGTGAATAAGCTCGGATCTCCCTTGGGATTTGTCAGCTTCACGCTGTTGCCGCCCAATTGCCAGAAGAAATTGTTTTGAACAAGAAGCTTCGCCATAAATTGCGGAAAGGTTGAGATGTCGATGTTCAGTGCATGTCTGGCTGGCTTACTGGTTCCCTGCGGAATAATGTTGATGGAGTCGATGCCGAATTGCCAGCCGATTCCAAGCTCTGGTGAAATGCGGATGACGTCTGTCGTGTTCGGAACGTTGGATTCAACAACTAGGCGGCTAAAAAATCCATCGCCAAGAATATGAATGGGGCGCTTGATCAAGAGCAGCTCGGTTCCACTGCCTTCCAGGAGATAGTCGCCGCCGGGGATGTATACGGTGCCGCCTTTCACTCCTGCTGCAGTAATGGCATCTTGGATGGCTTTCGTATCGTTTGTAGTTCCATCACCCTTCGCACCGAAATCCTTAACATTGAAGAAGGTTCTCTCCAAATCCTTCTTCTTTTGATCCGTTTCTTTTCCGCTGCTGGCGTTAACAGGAACCGCGAACAAAGAGATGGCAAGACAAACAGCGAGTACAGTAAAGCTCCATTTTTTCAACGTTTTCACAACCCCACTTCCTCTCATTTTGCATAATGTATTTCCATGAATAACGATAGCACAGCTAATGTGAACAAAATGTAAAGAATGAGATAATTGAATATAATATATAAAATATAATGAGAAGGAGGTAAGTGAAAATGTTTTTACCAATTGGATCCAATCTGTTGAATTGACAGGAGAGTTGTTCGGTATTTTATGATATAATATATAATGTAAAATTTATATTATATTTCAGAGAGCGGGATATCCGAATGAATAACATAACCAAGCAAACCTTTTTGGAAAAGAAAAGCATGAGCCAAGATATAGTTACGCTTATTAAGCAACAGATTCTTAACGGCGAACTAAATCCAGGAGACAGAATTGTAGAGACTAAGGTGGCTAAGGAGCTTGGAATCAGTCAAACTCCAGTCCGCGAGGCAGTACGGCTTCTGTCTGGAGAAGGCATCATCAATATTGTCCCGAACAGAGGACCAATTGTGAAAGATATGGAGGAGAAGGATATTTTTGAAATTTATTCTCTCCGTGCCTCTTTGGAAGGCTTGGCGATGAGGTTGACGACTTTGCATGCGTCCAAGGAGCAAATTCAGCTTCTTGTTGATCTGTACCAGGATATGGAGTCAAAGCTAAACAATCCAGACATAGACTCTTTTTTGAAAGAGTCGCTGCACCTCCACCATAGTATTATTCAATTCTCGCGTCACTCCCGGTTGATACAGATTTACGACTCTATTTCCTTCCAGATAGAACTTGCCAACAGAATCATCGGTATGAAGTCGACCAAACAGAAGGAGTTTGACGAGCATAAAGAGCTTATTGACGCTCTTCAGGAGGGGAATCCTGACGAGTCGGAGAAGGTCATGAGACGACATATTTACCGTTCCTTTAAGGAATGCATCCAAGTTCTGCAGAATAACGAATCCGCGGATCGCAATGACATTTGGAAGTGGCCTGAAGAGAATTTAAACGAATAGGAACGGGATTGAAACGGCCCTTCGTATGGTTAGTTCCACGTTATGCTGGAATTAGAGGATGCAGTGCATGACGTGGAGGCTGCGGATGCGATCATCAAGTCCGATGCTGAGAGGAAGAAAGCCACTATAGGACAGCTTATTATTGGTTCTTCTTCTTTTGTATAAGGCAGGCTTATGAAGCTTAGCGATACTTACATAAAAAGTTCTACGCATCAGATTATACTATATATAATATATTGAGTATTAAATAAATTTCTGGGATTGGCTTGTAATAAATCCATGCTGTTTTCCGCCGCGACACAATCGAAGTAGAATCTCATATGCGAGGCAATATCGAAATTGAAGCCCAACATTAAAATGTAACCGCTGTCATACTATTGAGATTTATCCCTATCTTCGTGACATCGCCTGAGATGAGCTGGATAAAGGATGAACGCACGTCTGCAGTTCGTGGTTATACTTGGGCTAAATGTCTATGCGAGTAGAGGGTAATACATAGCGGAAAAAAATGTTTGACATATATATTAAATATTATATATAATTCATTATATTTCAAATTTAATAGACAGGAGATGTGTCCGGGCAGCTATGGTGTTTGCGAGTTTAAGCATGCGAAGAAGGGGTTATCTGAGAAAGTGAATCAAAATGCGTTCAATTTGAGGAGGATGCTACATGAAACGATTCAATATTTTGTTAACGTTATTAATAGTTCTTACGGTTGCTGTCTTGCCGGCATGCAGTAATAACGCTCCGGCGAATGAGCCGAGCAATACTCCATCCAAAGAAACGGGTGAGAATACTCCATCCAAAGAAACGGGAGAGAATACTCCGGGTGAAGCAGCCGGTAAGAACGACCCCGTCGGTCTGCCGGCCAAGTTCGATCCGCCAATTGATATGAGTTATGTCAGCTATCAATTCGCAACGCTGAAATACGATAACGGCGATGATGTTAACAACAACTCTTGGACAAGAATGCTAAAAGATGAATACGGTATCATTTCCAAAAATTTATGGGAAGTCCCATACGCGCAATACAAGCAAAAAACGGACTTGATGATCGCCTCTGGTGACATTCCGGACTTCTTTCTCGCCGATCCTACACAGCTTAGACAACTCTACGATGCCGATATGATTGAGGATCTAACCGACGTATACGAGAAATATGCGCCTGATTTGGTTCGCCAAGTACAGGATGCCGCAGGCCAATACCCGAGAAAGGCCGCAACTCTCGACGGTAAGTTGATGGGAATTCCGTTTACCGGCGTTCTTAGTGAAAGCGTTAACGCATTATGGGTACGGATGGACTGGGTGAAGAAGCTTGGACTGCCAGAGCCTAAGACGATTGAAGATTTCATGACGATCGCGGACGCCATAGCGACCAAAGATCCCGACGGCAATAAAAAGAACGACACAATCGCTCTCGGTCTTGATAAGGATCTGAGTATGACTGCTCCATTTATGAATATGATGCATGCCTACAAAGGGATCTGGATAAAAGATGCCGACGGGAAGCTGGTGTACAGCAGCACGCAGCCGGCAATGAAAGAGGCACTGGCTAAGCTGGGTGAGATGTATAAAAAAGGATATTTCGATAAAGAATTCGTGGTCAAAGATCCGACGAAGTTGTTCGAGGACGTAACCGCCAATAAAGTCGGCATGTTCTACTCGGCAGGCACGGCAGGCGTTTATCCGCTGCAAGGCAGCAAAGACAATGATCCGAATGTGGAGTGGAAGATGTTCCCGCTGCCGACTTATGACGATCAGCCGGGCAAATTCCAGACTGAGCTCGACATCTTCCATGGCTTTTGGGTTGTGAAGAAGGGAGTCAAGCATCCAGAAGCACTGCTGCGTGTGATGGAACAGTGGCTGTCGAAATTTTACTTTAACAAGAGTGATGAGACTCATAAGCAGTTTGTAAGCAGCGATGACAACAATACAATATGGATGGAGTCTCCAGCTAAACTGTACATGCCGACTAGAAACCGCGATTTCTATCTGCTTGTCAACGAAGTATTGTCAGGCAAGACGGATAAGTCCGAAGTTCCTCCTGGAGTGAGAGATATTTTAGGAACGATTGAAAAATACAAGGCCGGTGACAATTCGTTCTGGGGTCAGAATGTGATTTATGGAGAGGGCGGCTCTATGAGTGTCGCGGATTACTACATCAATAACAAACTTTACATGCAGAACGAATTCATCACAACACCTCTTCAGATAATGGTTGACAGAGGCGTCAATCTTACCAAGCTGGAGCTGGAGACGTTCACGAAGATTATTACTGGAAAAGAACCGATCGAATCGTTCGACGCTTTTGTGGCAAATTGGAATAAGCAGGGCGGAGACGAAATTACGAAAGCAGTCAACGAATGGTATGCAGCTAATCAATAGATAGTATGAATGCCAGAGGAGAACGGCTTTCTCTTCTGGCATTTCATGATCAGGCGAAATGGGGGATAGCATTGTCAAAATCATGGAAACTTGAACTGCCGCTTCACCTCTTGCTGCTGCCTGCTACCGTGATCGTATTTATCTTCAATTATATACCGATGGTGGGCATTCTCATGGCTTTTCAACGATATATTCCCACGAAAGGTATACTAGGGTCCAAATGGGTGGGTTTAGATAACTTTGCCTACGTATTTTCTATACCTGATACTTATACCGTGTTATTGAACACCTTATATATCGCTAGCATGAAGATCGTCGTCGGTCAGGTTACACCGATCGTAATTGCCCTTCTGCTTAACGAAATGCGTGTGGTTTTCATCAAACGAGGGATTCAGACACTCATTTATTTGCCGCATTTTCTTTCGTGGGCGATATTAGGTGGCATTATGATCGACATCCTGTCCCCTTCAAACGGAATTGTGAATCAAATGTTGACTGCGCTGGGCGGTCAGCCGATCTTTTTCCTTGGCGACAATACCTGGTTTCCGTTCACGTTGGTGTTCTCCCATGAATGGAAGGAATTCGGCTTCAGCACCATCATCTATTTAGCTGCGTTGACCAGTATTTCTCCTGCTCTTTATGAGGCTGCTGTCGTGGATGGGGCGGGAAGATGGCGTCAGACCTGGCATATTACGCTCCCGGGGATGAGACCTGTCATTATTCTGCTCCTTACGTTAAGTCTAGGGCAAGTGTTAAATGCCGGATTCGAGCAAATATTCGTCCTTTACAGTCCGCAGGTGTACGAAAGCGGGGATATTATCGACACGATGGTGTACAGAATGGGTATGCTGAGCGCACAGTACAGTCCCGCTACTGCAGTGGGATTAATGATGTCGTTCGTGTCGCTGTTCTTAATATCCGGAGCGTATTACTTCGCTTACAGAGTGGCCAATTATCGTATATTCTAGCCGGAGAGGGAGCGAGCTTTTGGTAAAAGTATCATTCGGCCGTAAGCTGTTTATTGGCTTCAACTATTCCTTTATGATTCTGCTTTCTCTGTTATGCATTTTCCCTTTAATTCATGTACTGGCCGTGTCGTTCAGTGCCAATTCGGCTGCATCGGCGGGTCTGGTATCTGTATTGCCAATCGGTTTCAATCTGAAATCATATGAATTCGTCATGCAGAACGTGGAGTTTCTACGCTCAGTGGGTGTCTCCGCTAAGAGGGTGCTGCTTGGAAGTGTCCTTCAAATGCTGCTGATCGTCATTACTGCATATCCGTTGTCCATGGAAGTAACAAGATTCCGCTTCCGGACCGTGTACGCCTGGTATTTTCTGATTACGGTTCTGTTCAGCGGCGGACTAATCCCGACATTTATGGTCATTAAGAATTTGGAAATGCTGGACACCATTTGGGCGCTCGTTATTCCTGCCTCGGTCCCGGTGTTTAGCGTCGTGCTGCTGCTTAACTTCTACAGAGGGCTTCCGAAGGAACTGGAAGAAGCCGCATTCATAGATGGCGCTAGTCTCCTGCGTACATTGTTCAGCATCATCCTCCCGTTATCTCTGCCCGCGATAGCAACGCTGTTGTTATTTTCCATGGTGGGACATTGGAACGCTTGGTTTGATGGACTGCTCTACATGAATCGTCCGGAAAATTATCCGCTGCAAAGCTACTTGCAGACGCTTATTATCAACAATGATTTCAAGGCGACAACGGCGGAGGAATTGCAAATGCTTAAATCGATCTCGAACCGCTCCGTCAAGGCGGCTCAAATATTCCTTGGTTCGCTTCCAATCCTGCTCGTCTACCCGTTTCTACAGAAGTATTTCATGAAAGGCATCGTCGTTGGAAGCGTGAAGGAATGACAAGCAGCGGGCAAAGCAACTGTTATTCGTGAATAAGAGGACGCAAAGCATGCAGAATGGAACAGCAATACCATCCTTGTTGCAAAGACAAAGCATCAGCACTGATTTAATTGATTATTTCAAACAGCAAATTTTATCTGGAGAGTTGAACCCTGGGGACCGCTTGGTAGAAACGAAAATTGCCCGCGAACTCGGCATCAGTCAGAAACCAATTCGGGAGGCGTTAAGGCAGCTTCAGGGCGAGGCAATCATAACGATCATTCCCAACAAAGGTTCACTAGTAAGTAAACTTGATATGAAGGATGCCTTCGAAATTTATTCGTTCAGGGCTATGTTGGAAGGCCTCGCGATCCGGCTGGCGACGCAGCATGCTTCGGATGAGGAAATTTGCAAATTGGAGCAGTTCTATTCCGATATGATAGAATGCGTCCACGACGAAAAGGTACCCGTTTCGCATCTGCTCGAATATTCGTTTCACATTCACGATACAATCATGCGCTTGTCGGCTCACTCGCGATTATGCGCCATGTATAAATCGATTTCTTTTCAAATTGCTCTTGTTAACCGGAGTCTCGGCACAAGCTCCTMTAAGATGAAAGAGCTTGAACAGCATTGGGAGCTGATTAAGGCGCTTCGGTCAAGGAATCCCGATCATGCCGAAGATGTAATGCGAAGGCATATATATAAGTCCTATTCAGATTTTGTCAAGATTAATGGCTCCAAGAATGTTGTGGAATATGGAGAAGAGATATGGTTGAATCGGCTGCTAGATGATACTTCGAACAAACCTATTTAACAACTAGTAGGTGATTGAACATCCCGATAGTGGTTGATCATACAAATATATTCAATTTGGGAGGTTGAGTGGTGAAAGCTCTGGAATCGAGAATCGGTATCATTAATCCGCTTGAAAACGGGGGAGACTGCTTTGAGCCAGTCCTCCGTTACGGTTTGGACGTATGTCAACTGGTAAGCTGGGATATGAGCCAGGCCACAGACGCTGTTGCCGATACAGTTGCTTCTGCTGCTAAGAAAGCGGGTGTGCGCATTGCCGCTTTTTGGGCAGGTGTGCCGGGTCCCCAAGTGTGGAACTTTGTTGAAGGACCTTTAACGCTGGGCGTTGTTCCGATAGCTTACAGGGCAGAACGGGTTGCTGCACTTAAGTTGTGGGCTGATTTTGCCGCTCGCATCGGGGCTCCTGCCATCATTACCCACTGTGGCTTTATTCCAGAGAATATGACGGACCCTGAATATCCGGCGGTTGTCGAGGCAATTAGGGAAGTGGCGCAATATTGCGCGGATCTGGGGTTGGAATTCTGGCTGGAGACAGGACAAGAAACGCCAGTCGTCCTGTTGCGAACCATAGAACGCGTAGGTACGGGAAATCTCGGTCTCAACTTCGATCCAGCTAACCTGATTATGTATGGCAAGGGAAATCCGATTGATGCGCTTGATACAGTGGGTGACTAYGTGCGCAATGTTCATGTGAAGGACGGGTTGTATCCGATCAGCGGCCACAATCTGGGCGAAGAGGTTCGCCCGGGACTTGGCAAGGTGCAGTTCGCGGAACTGGTTCGCAAGCTGCTTGACCGCGGATTTGCCGGCGATTGGATCATAGAGCGGGAGATTCATGGGGAACAGCAGGAGAAGGACATCCGCCAGACGATGGCCGATCTGAAACGGTGGTCGGAAGCTAGGGATCCAGCATAAATCTGATCTGCACACTTAAGTTATCCTCATAACGATCAAAAGGAGGCGATAGTATGTTGAAAGTAGGACTCATCGGCATCGGTTTTATCGGCAGAGCTCATCTTGATCAATATTTACGGCTTGAAAAGGAGAATTATCCGATCCGCGTAACAGCGATTTGCGATACAGATCCCAAGAAGTTCGAAGGTGTTTTTACTGATGGGAATATAGGGGTAGGCAATACCGACTATGATTTCAGCAATTACAAGCTATATTCGGATCTGAATGAGATGCTGGAATCAGAAGAATTTGATTATGTTGACATCGCTTTGCCCACGTTCCTGCATGACTCGGTAGCCATGCAGGTTCTGGAGAAGGGCTTTAATGTGCTCTGTGAAAAACCGATGGCGCTAGATTCGAAACGCTGCGAGGCAATGCTTAAGGTTGCCAGAAGCAGCGGAAAGCATTTGATGATCGGCCAATGTCTCCGTTTCTGGCCGGCATATGAGTATTTGAAGGATTGCGTTGATCAGCATACATGGGGCGCAGTGAAGTCTGCTCGGTTCTACAGGGGCAGCGGAGCACCGATATGGTCGTATCAGAACTGGTTGCTCGACGAATCGCGGAGCGGCGGCGCTTTGGTAGATTTTCATGTTCATGATGCTGATATGATCCGCTGGCTGTTTGGAAACCCTCAATCCGTTTCTGCGCTGGGGCGCAATGTGTTTCCAGGCAGCGGCTATGATATTATTTCCGCACAGTATGTTTACCAAGATAGCAAGATTGTATCTGCGGAAGCCGATTGGTCCTTGCCGCCAAGTTTTGGATTCGAGATGTCATACCGCATAGGGTTTGATGAAGGAGCGGTTATTTTCACTGGAGGTGTGGTGACGGTCTATCCTAAGGATGGTCCAAGCTTTACGCCTGAATTGTCTGCAGATACGGGCTTTTATAGAGAAATCATCTATTTGGCTGATTGCTTGATGAACGGGCGAGAGCCGTCCGTCTCGTTAGGAGGGGACGTGATAGATTCGATTCGTCTTGTAGAGACCGAGAAAAGCTCCGCCGATAATGGGGGCAGATGGATCGAGTTCAAGTAAGAGAAATAAAGAGGAGCAATTTTAAAAATAAGTATTGAATATTTATAAATTCGAACTTATAAAATATATAATACATTATATATTATGGAGTAATGAAATTTGAGGAGTGAGAGCCAGTGGAATCAATACTGAAAAAGCAACTATTCATCGGCATAGAAGATTGCGCTTGGTTTTACAGCGGCGCCGAAACCCCAGCTCTCAAAGGAAGCCTGGATGCTATTAATGTCTATATGAATCGCCGAAGCGAAGGACCTGGAGGGCGGGAGAATAATGCGTCAATCGAGGCATCATGCAAATCCAACCTCGCATTGTTGCTCAAAGGAAAGCCGGAAAATATCAGCTTGCTGTCCAATGTTTCAGAGATTATCTCTATGATCGCGGGCTCCATTGCGTTCCGTGAGGGCGACAACGTTATCGTCAATCGGCTGGAATTTCCGTCAGGGGTCTTGCCTTGGCTTGTGCTGCAGGATAAAGGCGTTGAAGTGAGGTTCGTGGAGCATACGAACTGGCAAATTACACCGGAAGAAATTATGGAGAAGGTAGATAACCGGACTCGGCTCGTCATTACAAGCCATGTTAGTTATTTATCAGGGGCGAGGCTCGATTATCGAGAATTGTACAATCAATTGAAAAGAACGGATGCATTGCTGCTGCTCGATGCTACGCAATCGCTAGGTGCTGTACCCGTTGATATGAACGAAACTGATTTTCTGGTGTGCAGCTCCTATAAATGGCTGTTTGGCATTCATGGACTTGGGGTTCTAGGCGTTAATCCGGCACGGCTGTCAGACTTCATGCCCCGCTCGGTTGGCTGGAGGAGTGTGGTTGATATGTTCAGCCCGATTCGCCGCAGCAGTTATGAATTCCATGACGATGCCAAGCGGTTCGAGACCGGTTATCCGAGTTACCCGACGATCTACGCACTGGAATATTCCACACGGCTGTTGCTGGATACCGGCGTCGACCGGATCGAGAACCATATTTTGCGGCTGGGCGATGAATTAATCGAGAAACTGAAATTTCTTGGATTCGATATTATGACACCGCAGGAGCCACAGCGGCGTGCAGGCAACATTTGCGTTGTCTCAGACCGGGGAGAAGCAATTTCTGAGCAGCTGCAGAAACAAGGCATCTATTTGTGGGGCGGCGATGGACGATTCCGAGTGTCGATTCATTCCTTCAATGATAGCTCCGACGTTGACCGTCTGATCAATCGATTGTCAGAGGATATGGAAACAATCAAGGTAAAGGAGGTTGGATAGATATGAAAACAGCGGTGTGGATCGCTCCTGAACAAATCCGGATCGAGGAGCGAAGCTTGCCGGAGCCGGAACCGGGGGAGGTGCTGCTGCGCATTGAATCAGTGGGGATTTGCGGCTCCGAATTGGAAGGTTATCTTGGCCACAACAGCCTGCGCATGCCTCCCCTTGTCATGGGCCATGAAATGTGCGGTATCGTGGAACAAGTTGGCACAGGGGCACAGCGGTACGCATCTGGCCAGAGAGTGGTGGTTAATCCGCTTCTGTTTTGTGGATTATGCCGAAGTTGCCGGAATGGGTACACACAATTATGCGAGAAAAGGCAGATTATCGGCGTTCACCGGCAAGGCGCATTCGCCGAGTTCGTGCTTGTTCCAGAAAGCGCCTTGTTCGCGGTATCGTCAACGTTGAATCCGTTTCGGGCAAGTCTGGCTGAACCGCTCGCTTGCTCGCTGCGGGCTACCCGTCGGGCGATGGAGAGGCATCCCTTTGCAGCAGTCGTCGTGTTCGGGGCTGGCGGAATAGGCATTATGTGCGCCATGATCGCTCGAATCTTGGGTGCTTCGGACGTTATGATCGTTGATACAAACGCGGATAGGCTGGATATGGTGCATCGCCTTGGGTTCGGACTCACTGCGAACCCGAGGGAGGAATCGCTCGAATCGGTTGTGCAGTCGGCATTCGATAGCAAAGGCGTCGATGTCGTCATAGACGCGGCTGGGTTCCAGCCGACTCGGGAAACCGCGATTAGACTCGTCAATCCTGGTGGTACATTCATGAACATCGGTCTTGGAATCGATAATACGGTGCTGCCGATCAACCATCTCATTCGCAGCGAAATCGAGCTGCTCGGTTCATTCTGCTACACGTCCAAAGATTTTGCGGATGCCGTTGAGCTGCTTGAGCAGGGGAAAATTACAGAAGAGGGCTGGACTGAAATTCGTCCACTGGATGATGCAAATGTAGCTTTTCAAGAGCTTGTCCAAGGCAAGGTCAGACATGGAAAAATATTTTTGCAACCTGCTCGGGAGAATCTAGAGCGGGAATAAGGAATAGCGCGTCCGTCATAAGCTCGGCCAGTTTACCTTTTGCGGCTGGCGATGGGGAAATACTCAAATTGACCAAGGATACAACTCAAACCGTTTACGTTGGAGAAGATATCAGTTTGTGTATGTTTGGAGGAGCTACTAAAAATAATACAGACGTGTCAGCATCGGACAGAAAAACAGCCATTAAGGTTGTAGGAGCTGCAAACGGATGGGATATTCAATGGATGTGGGATAAAAGCAAGCTTGTTCCTGGTGCAACATACGATCTCTACGCAGTAGTTAAAATTAAGTATGCTACTGACTTGTATTACGTTGATGATAAACCAAAATTTTTCACTCCATCAGGGAATGCCTTTTCTTACGGAATATATGATGCAACTACAATTTCGTATCCAGTCGGTACTTCAACAATGCCGGTCCCTTCAATGGAAAATATGTTATGGCAGACGATCAAGATTGGAACATTTATCCCTTCTCAAACCAATAATCAATATGCTTATATTTGGCCTGCAAATAATCCAGCCAATGTGTATGCGGTATATGTCGATAAAATCTACTTTGTAAAACAATAAATACCAGTAGATTTATTGATCGCTAGATGGGATAACAGCGGATGAATTCCGCTGTTACCCTTATTCAATTGTCATCGTCTTCGTGTAAACTTCCTATGCTATCATTTATATATAAGGTATAATATAACATATATGGAACTTGGGAAAAGCGGGTCGACGCGTTTGTATGGCGCGACCTCTGCGATGCGAAGAAAGAGATGAGCAAACTTATTTTAAGGTTGTTTAACGAGTTTAGGAAGCTGCCCGAAGCTAGGGATTGGGCATATGAAGCTATCAGTTGGCTATAGGAGTGAGATAGATGGAATTAGCGGTGATGGACACGGAGCACCCCGCTATACGGATATTGGATGATTTGTTGCGTATTCAAAGCGTAAATCCGCATTATGGGGAGGATGCTCGGGGAGAGCAGGACG
>NZ_JBFUHJ010000134.1:0-12778 GCF_056402455.1 Paenibacillus sp. P4_A7
CAACATGAGCACACCATAATTATTACAAAGAATCAACCCATTATCGTGACAGTAGCTTAGGATATCGACCCCTATTCAGTCCATACGATCAATATGTAATTAAAGAAATTATAATTGTTTCCGTGGTTACAATACTGGGCGAAACATGTGTTCATCAAAGTAATGTTGAATACTTTATGCAATAAACCTTTTAAAAATAATTTTTTTATTGGAGGAAACATGAAACTGGGCGCATTCTCTGTAAGTTTAAGTGTAAAAGACATTTACAAATCAAAATCATTTTACGAAAATCTAGGATTTCAAGTCTTAGGAGGCGACATTACCCAAAATTGGCTCATTATGAAGAATGAAAGTTGTATAATTGGTCTATTCCAAGGGATGTTTGAAAAGAATATTCTGACCTTTAATCCAGGCTGGAATGAAAATGGCGAAAATCTTAATTCATTTACGGACATTCGAGATATTCAAAAACAGCTTAAAGCAAAAGGAATTAAAATACTATCTGAAGCAGATGAAACAAGCGAAGGCCCTGCAAGTTTTACAATTGAAGATCCTGATGGTAATCCCATTCTTATAGATCAACACAGATGAAGTAGAGAATGGAATAGGTATATACATCACAGCTTTCAAGCAAGAAGGCGTTAAGCTATCGGGTAACTTAGTTGAGCAAATAAGGGGAAGTTTGCTGCGGCAGCTGCACCCTTTCTTTATTAAGCTAACGTGCAGGATAGATAAATTGCTTCGAGAATACCTATACTTTAGAAAATTTCCGTAAATGGATCCATCCTCGTTTTTAGTGGCCTCACTGACTCCATCCTCTTTAGTTTTAGTGATTACCTGGTCAAGGTCCTGCCCATTAAATATGGAAGCAGGTAGCATCACCTCAACGCTAAATAAGTTTTTGTCGACTTCGATTTTTTCGTTTCGCGGATCAGTCGGAGTGACTATATTGTATCTGCATTTATAATTTGGGCGACAATTGGACGACAATTTATTCTCTCGAAGATAAGGATTGTCTTAAATTCCTTGATATATAAGGCTCTTAAACAAAAAATCGGAGCCCTCTTTCGAGAGCTCCTATTCATGGGAGAGGAGAGGATCTTATTGTGGTGTGTATTAGAATACCGCGTCATATCAAGGATTCTTGACCTTAATCTCCCGTATAAAACTGGTGAAATAAGGCCGTTTAAGCGATTTTGGTGTACAAATGGTGGACTAATAATGTGAAAGTAGAGTATAAGACAAAAAAATATAGTACTCAACTAAAAAGAGCGGGAAAGCATTAAACTAACGGGCAGAATAGTTTGGTATTTGATACATATTTGGGTTATATCTAGAGGATATTTAGATCAAATAAGGAATCTTATATATCGACACTAATTCTAATATTTGGGTGAAGTGATATTTTTATGAGTTATGATCTTCATATTACCAAAGTAGATCATTGGATAAACAGCGAACAAAAACCTATTTTTTATCCTGAGCATTTCACACCATACAACTTTGAAGATATGTGAGACTTTTTTTGGAGGCAGTAACAAATGAGAACTTAACTTTTCTACTTATAGAAGACAACGATGAACCATATGGTCCAAACAACATAAAACTATGTTCGTTCACCAATAAGAATCGTAGAGGAGCAAAAAAGAAGAGGGTACGGCTCACATTAATGAATTACATTTACGAACTAGCAAAGAACGAAGGGCTGGACAATGTAAAACTGGAATATTGGACCAAAAATGAACATGCAAAAAACTTATACAGCAAACAGGCGTTCAAGGGATAAAGAGAATTTGTATATAAAAACATCTAAAGTGATTACACTAACATGCAATGAGAACTCAATAACAACAGTAAAAGGCAGCAAGACTAATCGGCTGCCTTTTCTCAACTGACGGGAAGTTTAGTGGGATGATTAGTTACCGTAATGTGGTATTATTAATAGTGTGTCGATATGGATAAGGAACGCGGGTGATACATGACATCGCCTTCAAATACCTTATCTAGTGACGCGGGTTAATCAAAATTAGCTTGACGTACTTCTGTTCCAAGTGCCTTTAATTGGTCTGTTTTTGTAATATCACGAACGATAGCTGCTACTTGTTCGGCAGCTACTGCATAAAAGAAAGAGTAAATTACATTGTAGTAAATTATAAATTTGGAGTGAATATGATATGTATAAAAATGGAATTATTGTTTCTACAAAATTACGGAATTTACCATCACTAGATAGTTTTTATATGCAGTATGAAGATAATGAAACTGAAAATGTTGAAGGTGGTTATGATACTAAATCTGAACGATTGTTTTGGATTAACCATAAAGAATTAAATAAATTCATTGTAAATATGGGGGAAGGTCATTTTTTTTCATTGCATAGAGTTTTTTTAAGCTACTTCGAATCATTGAATAAATTAGATCAATTTTGGTTGCGTCAGATCCCTAGAGAAATAAAACAAAAACAAGATAATTTAGAACTAAATCACATAGAAGCAATGCTAAAAACAAGTGGGATTGAGATATATGATTCAATAGCCTTAAAATATGCGAACTATATATGTAATAATGGAGTAATAAAACACATGGAAAAAAATCCGTTTCAAGAATATTTATGGTCAATACAGATGAATGAATTTTTGGATTTTTATAATATATCAGCCTTTGATAAGGTTCACATAAGTGGAAAAGTAGACTTGCTCAATTCGAGTTATTTATTTAAAGGGGCCATAGTAAAAAAAGAAATTAGCGTAGTATTATATGAGTGGGCTAATATAAGTAGTTTTATTCAATCTGATTTTATAAAAAGGTTAAGTAATATTTTAGAAGTAATAATTAAAGATGTTGGAAGAAATAGAGTTGAATATGACAGAAAGTCCAGTAACCCAAAGATAAATCAACTAGTTTATTCGATAATAGATCAAATTAATTCAAATGACCATTGGAGAAAATACTTCTTTGGTATATTTAATGCTTCGGATTTATTAGGTGCATATTCTCGTCACAGTAGTAATGAAATTAAAAGTATTAGTGGTCTAAATAATACTTTAGGAGATATTTCTATTAAAGGGGTTATTGATGACTGGAGAAATAATAACTTATTGCCTACCGAGAAACAGTTTAGAAAGATATTTGAATTTTGGTATTTTACCACTTCGTATTTAATACTAAATTGGTTGAGGCTCCCACATTATAATGCAGCTGAAGAACCTGATCATTGAACTTACGGGTATCGATAGTTCAATAATGAAAGGGCTGCAACACAGCAGCCCTTTCACCGATATGGGTATTCTTTTCCGTTAAAAGGTTTTGATATTTCAACTGATGATTTAGATTGATACACCTCTATTCGGTGATGCAACTATAATTTCGAAGAAACAAATTAACATAGTAGTTGATAGAATGAAAACTGCAAAAAAACGACAATAATAGTGAAATTTATTTTATATTCATGAGGTGATCAGTTGCGATTAAAAATGAACTTACTTKAAAATGCCTATGATTTTATTAATTCTTCTCTACTTTTTTATCGTTTATCTGAGTTTGATAATCGCAAATGGAAAGTTGCCTTTATTAATCTGGTTCAGGGGATTGAACTAATGGTAAAGGAAAAAATAAAACGGACTAATAAATATCTTATCTATGAGAACATTGATAAGCCCAAAAACACAATCTCTTTATCATTGGCCATAGAGAGAATGGTAAACATTCTAGAATTTCAATTAGATAATAATGACATTAAGAATTTAAAAAAGGCTATTGAGATTAGAAATCAAATGATGCATTTTGAAGTGGATTTATCAATCTTTGAGCTCAGGGCGAAATATTCATCACTATTTGAGTTTGTAACATCTTTTCATTTCAGATTTCTAGAGGAAGAATTACACACGCATATTGATGAAGAATTTTGGATTGAAGAAGCATATCTTATGGAATTCTTTAGTAATGAAATAATAACTTACTACTCTGAGGAAGTTCACAAGAATTTTCCTAGAGACTATGTCGAGTCTAGATTAATAGAGGAGTACGAAATAGATGGTGTAGGTTTTCCAAGAATTAGATTTGGGGAAGAAGTAACTAACGATAATTTTTATGGTCCGTATCCAGCTCGATGTCCTGAATGTTTAGGGGGATATGGTGACTTTCACGTACCTGGATGTGATATTGAGCGATGTCCTAAATGTTTTGGTCAATCAATAGCTTGTTATTGTATTGATTATGAGGATGACGAAATTACTGAATAAATAAATATTTCTATAATTTAAGTATACTTATTTGAATAGAGGAGGTTAGGAGAATGCTTTGTCCTTATTGCGGAGTTGGTATTAAACCGAGATTTACTAATTCTGTAGCATACGTTAACACGAATAGTGAAGATGAGGAATTGGACGATCATGCACACGAAATCGGAGGATCGTTTTGTCCAGAATGTGAAGGATTTATAGTGAAATTAAGAATAGGTGATTATGAAACAGCTGGTGGAGAATGGTATTTATCTGGAGTATCAGATGAAAGAATTATATATCCGAATCGAAAGGCGAATAGACTACTTCCACCTGAAGTTCCCGATAAATATAAAAAAGACTTCTTAGAAGCAGAATCAATTGTAGAATTTAGTCCTGCAGCCAGTGCCGCTCTGAGTCGGCGAGTTTTACAACATATTCTTAAAGAAGAATTTAAAATAAATAAATTTAATCTTGCAGAGCAAATAAGTATGTTTATAAAATTAACAGATATTCCGTCATTTCTTACAAATGAAGTAGATGCCATTCGAATTATAGGTAATTTTGCTGCTCATCCACTGAAAGGAACTCAATCTGGCGAGGTATTAGAAGTAGAACCAGGTGAAGCGGAATGGAGCTTGGATGTGTTAGAAAATTTATTTGATTTTACATTCGTTCAACCAAAAAAGCACAAAGAGAGAATAGATAAATTAAATATGAAACTTAAGGATCTTGGAAAGCCGCTAATGCGAGATTAAAATAAAGACCTAGTTAAGTTATATTTAACTGGGTCTTTATTTAATAAAATAGCTTTATGTTATCGAATTCTTATATCGTCAAACACAGCCGCAGCAGCCTGATCCACGGATTCAAATATATGTCCATAAATCTCGAGCATTTTTATATTGGAATGACCGACTCGTTTTGCAATCGCTTCTGAGTGGACTTTTTTATAAATCATCCAGGAGACCGAAGTATGTCTGAGATCATGGAGGCGGATCGGCTTCAATAAGTGACGACGATAAAAATCAATCCATTGCTTTGTGAACCAACCTGGATCATACGGTTTACCGTCTGGATGGCAAAATACAAATGAATGTTTGCCATCTGCCCATTGGTCTTGCAATTCGCTACGTTCAGATTCGCGCTCAGCATAAAACAGACGCAATTCTATAAGCAATGATTCTGATAATGCTATTTTTCGCAGCTTACCATTCTTAGTGGATTTCAAGATCGGTGAGCCGTTCTTCATTTGAGGTATGGTTTGCGTAATTAAAATATGACCAAGTTCAAGGTTGACTTTAGACCATTCTAGGCCTGCTATTTCACCTCGTCGCATACCTGTGGTCACCGCTAAAGTAATAGCAGTTCTAAATGCTAGAGGTTCAAAAGTGAGTGCCTCAAAAAGCTTCTTAATTTCCTTCTCATCGTAAACCTCCATTTCCTTTATGTCGTCTTCTTTTGGCTTTTTTACTCCAGTCATTGGATTGTCAATTATTATTTTCCACTCCAATGCTTTTGTGAAAATACTTTTTAGGACACGGTAGTTATAAACCAGGCTTGCAGATTTTAGTGGACCTGAGCCGTCCAAACGAGCATTGGGATTCCGAAGTGTATCTATAAAATCATGAATATGCATTGATTTAATTTGCTCCATAAACATGTGACCGAAGTATGGGGAGATTCTCTTCTTAGAATGAAATAAATAGCTGGCTATCGTTTTTTCTTCTAATTCTATATGTACAAAATTTCGTTCCCAATCTTTAAGGAAGTCATTAAAGGTCATTTTTCCGGGATTCAGATATACACCAGTTTCAACCATAATTTTAAACTTTGTTAATTCAGTATTCAAATGCTCTTGAAGTCTTTTTGGAGCTCTTAGAAGCGATGGATCGCTTACTTTGACTGTCTTAGTACGTTGAATTCTTTTTCCCTTGGCATCATATCCAATCTCAACTACCAGTAACCAAGAGTTTTGTCCTCGTTTCTTTATACTTGACACTGCAAGCACCTCCGTAATTAATTTACTTCCATTGAACAAACGATCGAATCTCTGTTTCCATTATGTCTTCAATATCTGATATACGAAGCATCAGCCTTTGAATGTCGTTTACATCTATTGGCGGGCCGGAGCCAACTAAGGTTTTGTTGATATATTTTTTGAGAGAAGGCAGATGCAGTCCGAATAGAGATGGATCAAGCGGATGTCGAATATACACGTTATCCGGAACGGACAAAGCTAAGACGTCTGAATCGATTTCATCAAATGTAAAGCGCTCGAATGGAGTTTCAATACTAATGTAAATCGTCTTGGTCCAGTCAAAAGAAAAATAATTGATCATCATCCAGAGAGGGTATAGGCGAGCATTATCGATATCAAGATCATAGAGCACTGATATTTTCATATTGATTGTTTCGCTCCAGTCTTATTAGCGATTTGTCTGTCCAATTGGTCAAGTATTTTATTGGTTGCTTCCGTATAGGCATACTTAACTGTAGAAGGGGTGAGTCTCGCTTGCATGTTTCGATCTTGTCGTTCCCTGTTAATACGGGCAAGCATTTGTTCTATGCGCTGCTTAACAAAGGTATAAGGTAGTTTGAAAGCCTCTGATAGTATTTTGAGATAATAAGAGCTGTGCTGTATCGGTCGCGGAGTTGTATAAGTAAATTTGAGCAAGAACATAAATTGCCTGATATGAAGACATTTTTGGTTTGGTTGGATAAAACTAATGCGAAGGATGTTGGTTATGCGCTAGTGAGTGGTTCAGATCCAGCAACTATTTTACAGACAATCTTGCAAGTTGCGGGAGCAGCTTAAAAGGGAGGAATTACATATGTCGAGAGAACAATTGGTCGAGGAAGCACGCGCAGCTGGACAAGTTGCTAAGTACAATTTGAAGTTTATTCGGAGTAATTCAGATATAGGGTTAGCGTCCAGATTCAGTCATGTATCTCAATGAATAGGACGCGGTGTACATGGTGGAAGAAGAAACGCATGAATATATCAGCGAGGAACAATTGGACGAAGTAGTTAAGGAATATGTTCAAAAGCCCATTGATGAATCAGATCGTGAACAGAAAATGCTGGTGCTTAGTCTTGTATCGGATTTAAGAAATTGTTGAGAAGAACATGATAGATTAAAGATTGGTGTGGAACTTCTGACACAAAAAAGCAATGAATCTGCGTGAATATTAAGTTTCATTACGAAAAAGAAAGCCCATAGAATGGGCATTCTCATTAATGCTATTTTAGGAGTTAACGAACGGAGGTCACGTAATTAATAGACATTGTTTCGCTCATTACGGCCGAAGATACCACAACTACAAGCGATAATCACTAATAGAATGAACAGTACCAGAATCGTACCAAGGTTATTGTGCATTATTTAAATTACCTCCCTACGTTTTGACTACATGTAGATTATGTTTTGATAGAGCTTAGTGATTGGATGTTTGTTCTGGAATGATACTAGTCTTATATAAAAGGATAGCAGAGGGAATCTGGTGGAAACCTTTGATCAATAAGTGTGAACGATTTACTGAGACTATTTTGAATGAATATTAAGTATATTGGGAGGTTTAGAGGATGAGAGTAATAACAGTAATCCAGCCTTGGGCGACATTAATCGCGCTAGGCGAAAAGAAATTCGAAACACGCTTACGCCGGACTCATATCCGTGGCAAGCTGGCGATCCATGCCGGCAAGAAAATTGATATTGAAGCATGCATACGGGAGCCGATCCGATCAACGCTTGCTAAACATGGATATACAGTGTACAACCTTCCTACAGGAGTGATTTTAGCAACGTCAAATTTACATGATTGTCACGAGGTGCATATAGATCATAACGGAGATGCAGTTTTACTTATGCATAATGGATCTCCGTCTAATTGGATAGGCAAAGATTCAAACGAATTTAATTACGGTTATTATTCAGAAGGGCGTTATGCATGGGAACTAACTGATGTTAAACAGATTGAATTTATATCAGCTAAAGGGCAACAAGGATTCTGGCATTATCCCGGTCTTGAGGACTTTCATGTGCTTGCTATGAAATAGAGATTAAATCTCATTAAATAAAATCACAGGAGGCATTTATATGAGTAAGTATGTTGTATTGAACGAGGATCAAAAGGCGGTTTGTCACAAAACATTATAAGATTTATTTTTTGCAGCTAAGCAGCTTCATGAGTGGGTTGCCACTGATTCATTGAGTGAAGATATGGGCCAAACTCTTCCAAGTTTAATTGAAAGTCACTTTACAGATGTCACTAAGCTCCTTGATTACGAAAGTGTTTTGATTAGTAAAAGCGTCTACAATTTATAGTCTCATAAATATGGATTGGATTATATACCTTGATACACATGTGTTTAAATAAAAAATCGGGCGTCCCTTTCAGGACGCCCTTTTCATGGGAGAGGAGAAACCGGATGAAGAACTTATGGGGAAACGTAAGCCTTCTCCGCGGTTGTCTACGGCATCTTGCAACGCCGATAAGTTTATTTTGTCCGATAGGCGTGTGAATATACATATTTAGGATGAAATATTTTTGTATGCCAATTATTGGCAAGTTAACGCTATATTAATAGACAAGCTTCGACTTTATTAATAAAGGGAATCTATGGTACGATAGGCGGGAATGAGATAGAAAGGGGCAATTTCAGTGAGAGTTATTGCGGGCGAGGCAAGAGGCCGCATCCTGAAGGCTGTGCCAGGTATGAATACGAGGCCAACAACGGATAAAGTGAAGGAAGCTATATTCAGTATGATTGGTCCTTATTTTGACGGAGGTACCGCGCTTGACCTATTTGCAGGTACGGGCGGTCTAGGCATTGAAGCTTGGAGTAGAGGCATAGAACGGACTGTTTTTATTGATCGTGAGAAACTAAGTATAGACGTCATTCGTGAAAATATTGTTATAGCAAAAATGGGCAGCGCTGCGGATATATATCGCAACGATGCGGAACGCGCTTTGAAAGCATTAGCGAAGCGTAAACAAAAGTTTCGGCTTGTGTTTCTCGATCCGCCCTACAAAATGACAACAATGGATCAATTGCTCACTCAAATGGCTACCGATGAAATGCTGGAACCAGGAGCGGTTATTGTCGTGGAGCATGATGCGGGACATCATTATCCGGAGCAGATGGATTATTTTGAACAATTTAAATACGCGAAATACGGAGATATTGCCGTGTCCATATACAAATACTACAACAATGATAGCTATGACAGGAGTGAAGACGATGTCAACGAATAACAAAGAGCGCGTCGCAGTATACCCAGGGAGCTTTGATCCCGTGACCTATGGTCATTTGGACATTATTCGAAGATCTGCGCGGCAATTTGATCGTTTAATCGTTGCTGTGCTGAACAATACGAGCAAAAATCCATTATTCTCCGTAGAAGAGCGTAAGCAGCAGCTTATTGAAGTGACGCGTGACATCCCGAATGTCGAAATTGAGAGCTTCCGCGATCTGCTCGTCCGTTTTATGAAAACAAAGCAAGCTAACGTGATTATTAGAGGAATTCGTTCTGTAACCGACTTTGAATATGAGCTTCAGCTCGCCTCTACAAATCATCTGCTTGACGATGAAATTGATACGATTTTTATGATGACTAATCCTAAATATTCGTATTTAAGTTCCAGTATAGTAAAGGAAATCGCCCAATTCCACGGGGATGTGCATGAGCTTGTGCCTCCTATGGTTGAGGAGCAATTAAAAAAGAAATATAAGCCGCAACCTTAAAAAGATGCAAGTTTGTTTCGAAGTGCTGTCAGATACTTGCTTGCTAACTAATGTTTGGAACGGCTACGGTGAAACGGCACTATTATTAGAGTAATAATCATAGCCAATAGAAGCAGCAATAAACAGCTTCCTATGGAATATTGCCATAGGAGCGGGAGATCACTTGCTCTTACAGCAGCGGCTCCTGAAGTGTTAATGGGGTATGGCTCCATGAAAACAAAGACAGGATCTGCGCCCGGTGCAAGTAATGGACGAAGTAAAGCGGTCAATGGCTTCCAGAGCAGAATCATGAACAAGAAAGCATGTACGGCGTGTGCGAGGCGCATCGCAACGAAAGGCAATAGCTTCAAATCTGTACCGTTAATCGCATAATCAGCTTGTAAAATGCCGCTGAAGCCGCTCCAAGCGAGAACAGCGGCTATTGCTGCGGCGTTGGTCAGGCTGCTAGTACCGGGAGCATCCCAGACGGCGGCAGCATAAGCGCCCAGGTGACCTTCAAAGAAGGCTTGACTAAGAAAGGTCAGTCCAGCCTTAGATAATAATGGTGCTAGCAGAGGATCGGCAAGCTTTGCAATCACGGCTGCGAAGATCATTAGGCCGCCAATTACAAGTAGCTTCTGAACGCTGGAAGCAACCGCTTCTCCGAGCGCTTTACCGAAGCTGCGACCGTCTTGTTCTCTACCTAAGTGAAGTGCTTCAGCGGCACGATGAAGCACGCTTAATTGTTTTTTATCAGCCTTTAGTTGATCACTACTGGTGCTATTCGTACTTGTATCGCGACTGAACAGGGAAATGATAAGCATAAGCCATAGCGCGGACAGCCATACTGAGGCGGCTATCATGGCACCAACAATTGGCTTGTGCAGAAAGCCAGCGCCAATAACGATTAGCATAAACAGTGGATTAGGCATATGAGCTAAAGCAAGCAGACGCTGACCTTGCTTCTTATTTACTAGATTCCGTTTTCGCAATGAAGCCACGGCCTCGGCGCCGGCCGGATAGCCTCCCATCCAGCCCATGACGACCGCCATTGCGGCTTCTCCGGGAAGCTTGAACATTTTGCCCATCACAGGCTGCAGAAGCGTGCCAATCGCGTGAGTGAGGCCGAAGGCGGCAATCAGCTCAAACAGCACAAGGAAAGGCAATAAGCCTGGGAATACGATATTCCACCAAACGGTGAGCCCTTGCAGCGAGGAATGAAAGGCAGCATCCGGCTGAAGAATGATGGCTCCAACTAGCAGTATGGAGAAGCATGCAAGCAGAACTGTTTTGACCAATGCGGTACAACTCCTTAGTTCCGCATATGCGGTAATTTGTAGTGTGTTTTGTGAGAATAGACACTGGCCCCGCCGAGATGGACAGACAGTCTACGTTAATTAATACGTCTATACCGTTAGGGATAGACCATAATCGTTAGAAGGGTAGTAGAGTGATTTGTGTTTCGGGTATGGAGAAGGGAGCGTCTTGAGTGCTAGTGAAGCGATCTGACTTTCAACGAACAGCCATTATAGTTGTATTAACAGCCGGCTTGATGTGGGCTCTGTTGTATGCACCGACACCTTACGTTGTTTATGAGCCTGGAATTGCAACTCCGGTTGAACCGATGATGACCATCGAGGAAGGTGACGGCTACGGGAAGGGCTCATTTTTGCTTACTGCGGTTAGACTTACTGAGCCTAATTTCATAGGTGTGATAAAGTCGATTTGGGATACGGATGCAGATGTTCACTTGAAGAGTGATGTATTTCGAGGGTATTCTGAGGAGCAATATGTTCAGAGACTGAGTGTAATTATGCAAGGCTCGCAAAATAATGCAATCGAAGCTGCTTACGGATATGCCGGTGTGCCATATAAAACAGTCACTCAATCGATTGTCATATCGGATGTGTCCGCAAAAAAAAGCTCTTCCGATATGTTTCATGCTGGAGATAGGCTTCTTGGTATTAATGGCGGCGTGAGGTTCACAAATATAGGGGATATATTGTTGGCTCTTAATAAGCTAGATCGAAATGATCAAGTTACATTCGATATTGAACGCGATGGAGAGCAGCGTATAGTCACGATAGCAGGCGATGCTATCCACCCCTCGTTAACAGCAGAAGAACTGCCAAAGGCACTGGGCTTGAAAGGTTTGACTGAGCTTCAGAGCTTGCAACCAAACGATAGCAGTAATCGTCTGTTGATATCTGCTGAAGACATTGGCGGGCCTTCCGCTGGTCTTGTCTTTGCATTACAAGCATTGGATTTGCTGACAGAGGGTGATTTAACAGGTGGCGCTTCGATTGCAGCCACAGGAACGATTAGCGTGGATGGTAAAATAGGTGCTATAGGCGGTATTAAGCAGAAAATTGTCATTRCAAACAAAGAGGGCGCACAAATATTTTTGGTGCCCTCTGACAATTATAGGGAAGCGAAGGCGAAGGCTGAAGCTCTGGGTACTGCGATGCAAATCGTTAGCGTTCATACATTATCTGAAGCAATTGAGAGTATTAGAACTTATAACGGTACCAAATTACAGTAGTAAGGGATTAATGTTTCTTATTGTTATTTTATACCTCAATTAATGGTAATCGGCTTGTCTGTAAAATCACGATACAACGATTGCGGAGAAGTACCGCTGGGCATTCCAAGCATATAAACACCGCTTGCTTGTACATCTAGATCTAAATACCGATAGGACTTAGGTGTTCTCGCTGCGCTGAGGAGGACGGGTAATTTAGCTGTTTCTCGCATCCGCCGAAGTAATTGCTTGCCTTTGTCGGTAAATCCTAGTACTCTTATATATTCAACGCCTGAAGCGAGCTTGTCC
>NZ_JBFUHJ010000135.1:0-12752 GCF_056402455.1 Paenibacillus sp. P4_A7
GCAGTCTGTAGTTCTATCTCCTTAACATCAGCGGAGAGGACCTTTACATCCCCATTTGGATTATTAATACGAATTAAGGATATGTCCTCGTCCAAGGGTAGCTTTACAACCGCTTTATCATAACGAAAACCTTTCTCTTCTCCTAACTCCGATGTCCCGCTCAAATCAACATTAAATTGATCGAGCCAGCGAAATGGAATTTCGGCGTACTGAGTTACAGCATATGCGGTTACTGTAATAATGATAGCTATGATTCCACCTGCGACATCGAGGCGGAGCCTTTTCTCTATTTGTCTAAACTTCAAACTAAACACTATCGTTTCGATTCCTAACATAATAAATAGAACTGGCCACCACTGCCCGAGCAGAGCAATGTCGTTGCGCCCTTGGAATTGATCCCAAAGCAGCAGCGCACCAACTGTAAGGATGAGTGCGGCGGCAGTAAAACGTCCGAGCTTAAACATTGACAACGACCCTTTCCGTGATTGAAGCAGCAATATAATGGCAGCTATCATTAGTAATGGGCCTACACAAAGCTCAGCCAATTCATTCATCCACGGTAATAACGTCTCTGGCGGCTTCACTAGTATAAGCATGATAATTCCAGCTGATAACAGTAAAATACCATGAGTAACCCCAAGAAGAGCTGGCTTAGCGCCGTCTTGTTCCATACCTTGGAGTGAATCAAATACACTGATGAAATAGAAAACAGGCAGCATTATTCCTAAATAAACGATGAGCAATAAATGTCTGCCGCCGTCTGAATCAGCTAGACGCACCATTGCAGTAATATCTAGTAAGTATGCCGCCATCAACAGCAAGCCCTTCGGGTACTGTTCCGTATAGATATGTCCCGTACCCGGCATTATAAAGGCAAATAGTACGGCAAGTAATCTGCTTTTTCTCCGTTTTATTCCGAGCTTACCCAACGTACGCCCTCCAAGTGCTTGATTTGCTCTAATAACAAGAGCAATACATTGGATTTCGGCAGTGTGACGTATAAATGAAGAATAATCTGTTTTTCATCACCTTCATCATCTGCCTCCTCCATCACCATTTTTTTAATACCAACCTTTTTTTCCAACAACAAAGCATTTATATTGAGCAAAGTTTGCGTTAAATCATAGGCTTTTATTTTTAGAAGCTGATCTTTTTTCGTACTGATATAACGCTTCTCCAACTTATTGAACGCCCATAACGTAATCAATACCAAAACAGTCACTGTTCCAGCGGCAAAGTAGAAACCAGCTCCAACAGCCAAACCTATTGCGGAAACAACCCACAATGAGGCTGCAGTCGTAAGACCCGTAATTGATCTACCTGTAAATAGAATGGTACCCGCGCCTAGAAATCCTATGCCTGTAATGACCGCTGCAGCAAGACGCGCGGGGTCAACCCTTACATTGGGCTCATCTACAAATGCAGAAAAGCCGTACATAGATAGAAGCATAAGTAAACAAGCTCCTAAGCAGACAAGGATATTCGTTCGTAATCCTGCCGCATGATTGTTCTGCTCTCTTTCAAATCCAATAAGTCCACCTAATATTAAAGCAAGGACTAATCGAAGCAAGATATGCAACTCACTGATGTACCATGGGTTGCCTAACGAATTCATCATTTCAATTCCGACCTTTCTGTACTGATTATTGTATCATAATTGTATGCATCGAAAGGCATCTACAGGTATACATCCTTCGGGTAAGAAAAGACGCGGCTCATCATATCGATGAACCGCGTCTTCTGCAAAAAGCCACACTTATTTCAAGCGCTCTAGAAGCAGCTTGTTAACGAGTGCCGGGTTAGCTTTCCCTTTGGTTTCTTTCATAATTTGACCAACAAGGAAGCCAATTGCCTTTTCTTTACCTGCTCTGAAATCTTCGACGGATTGCGGATTCGCTTCGACAATTTGATTCACGATCGATTGAATTGCACCTTCATCGCTAATTTGAACGAGGCCTTGCTCCTCAACGATCTGCTGCGGAAGCTTACCCGATTCGATCATCGCTTTAAATACGGTTTTTGCAATCTTACTACTGATTACCCCTTTATCCAACAATCCAATCATCTCGCCTAGTCCTTGCCCAGTAATCTGCACGTCGGATAGTTCGAGATTGTTAGCATTCAAGTAGCCAAGCAAGTCACCCATAATCCAGTTCGATACCGCTTTGGCGTCCTTCGTGTAACGAAGGCTTTCCTCGAAGAAATCAGCAAGCTTCTTGGAAGATGTAATTACTTCAGCATCGTAGGATGGAAGACTATAATCAGCTGTATAACGCGCTTTGCGAGCATCTGGCAATTCCGGAATTGTAGCACGAATGCTTTCTTTCCATTCATTGCTGATATTTAAACGAACAAGGTCTGGATCTGGGAAGTAACGATAGTCATGCGCTTCTTCCTTACCTCGCATCGAGAAGGATTTGCCAAGTGCATCGTCGAATCGACGCGTCTCTTGCACAACTTCCTCGCCGCTATCCAATATTTCAGCTTGGCGGAATTGTTCATATTCCAAGCCGCGCTGAACACCTCGGAAAGAGTTCATATTTTTCAACTCTGCACGTGTTCCGAATTCCTTCTGCTCATAAGGACGAAGGCTTATGTTCGCATCACAGCGCAAGCTTCCTTCTTCCATCTTCACGTCAGAAACATCGCAATATTGCATAATCGCTTTAATCTTCTCCAAGTAAGCTTTCGCTTCCTCTGGCGTACGAATATCCGGTTCCGATACGATTTCAATAAGCGGTGTACCGACACGGTTAAAGTCGACTAGGGAAGCGTATCCTCCATCGACGTGCGTCAGCTTACCCGCATCTTCTTCAAGATGAAGCCGAGTAATACCGATTCGTTTCGTCACGCCATTCACTTCAATATCGATCCATCCATTCTCGCCGATCGGTTGATCGAATTGCGAGATTTGGTATGCTTTAGGTGAATCCGGGTAGAAATAGTTTTTACGGTCGAACTTGCTAATATCCGCGATTTCGCAGTTAATTGCCATCGCCGCTTTCATGGCGTATTCAACCGCCTGGCGGTTCAATACCGGCAAAACGCCGGGGTGTCCTAAACATATTGGACAAGTATGGGTATTCGGTGGTGCACCAAAAGCAGTCGAGCAGCCGCAAAATATTTTACTATTTGTATGCAGCTCAACGTGGACTTCCAGTCCGATCACCGTCTCGTATTTATTCGGTTCAGACATTCGTATCGATCCCTTCGTAAACGTATATAACCGCTTATAGCTGCGGACGTTGCTTGTGGTGTTCGGTGTTCTGCTCGAACGCATGCGCGGCGCGCAGCACCGTCGACTCATCGAACGCCTTACCAATAATTTGTAGACCAATTGGCAAGCCGTCTGCTGTGCCGCATGGAACACTTATAGCTGGAATACCTGCTAAGCTAACCGGTATCGTACAAATATCGTTCAAATACATGGTAAGCGGATCTCCAACCTGTTCTCCTAGACGGAAAGCCGGCGTTGGTGCTGTAGGCCCGATAATGAGATCATATTTGTTAAACACTTCATCAAAGTCTTGTTTAATAAGCGTACGTACCTTTTGTGCCTTCAAGTAATAAGCATCGTAGTAGCCGGAGCTTAGTGCATACGTACCAAGCATGATACGACGTTTAACTTCAGGACCGAAGCCTTGGCTGCGTGATTTGCGATATAAATCAATTAGATTAGCTGGATCTTCCGCACGCACGCCATAACGCACGCCGTCAAAGCGAGCTAGATTCGAGGAAGCCTCAGATGACGCAAGCAAGTAGTAGGTCGCAATCGCATATTCAGTATGCGGCAGAGATACCTCTTCCCATGTCGCGCCAAGTGATTCATAGACAGCCAATGCTTTTAGCACAGCTTCCTTCACGCGCGGATCAATACCCGCTCCAATATATTCCTTCGGAACGCCGATGCGCAATCCCTTCACATCACCTGTAAGAGCCGAAGTGTAATCAGGAATTTCTACATTTGCTGATGTTGTATCGCTTGAGTCATAGCCAGCAATCGCTTGTAGCACATATGCGGAATCTTCAACGTTTTTCGTAAGCGGACCAATTTGATCCAGAGATGATGCAAAGGCAACTAAACCAAAACGCGAAACAAGTCCGTAAGTAGGCTTCAATCCAACAATTCCGCAATAGGCTGCGGGTTGGCGAATTGAACCTCCTGTGTCCGAGCCAAGTGAGAAATATACTTGTCCCGCAGCAACTGAAGCTGCTGAACCGCCACTTGAACCACCTGGTACATATTCGGTATTCCATGGATTGCGTGTTGGATGGTAGCTTGAATTTTCATTCGAACCGCCCATTGCAAACTCATCCATATTCAGCTTCCCAATGGTA
This sequence comes from Paenibacillus sp. P4_A7, assembly GCF_056402455.1. Classification (NCBI taxonomy): domain Bacteria; kingdom Bacillati; phylum Bacillota; class Bacilli; order Caryophanales; family Paenibacillaceae; genus Paenibacillus; species Paenibacillus sp. P4_A7. Next base: position 4,339 of record NZ_JBFUHJ010000135.1, read on the forward strand.
ACAGATTGAGCAGCTTTCAATTTACGGACAACAGTCGAATCATAAATCGGATTATAATTACTTAGAAACTGGCTGGCGCATGTCGTAAGCAGCCCGTCCGTCACAATATTATCCTTAATTCCAGCTGGTAATCCAAATAGCAGGCCGCGTTCGCCGCCTTCTTGTAATTGCTTGTCCAGCTCCGAAGCTTGCTGACGTGCATTTTCCTCATTCAACGTTATAAAAGCCTGAATAGCAGGCTCGGTTTCTGCAATTCGTGCATATGATGCGCTAACTAGCTCGGAAACAGAAAGATCCTTGTTGTTAAGCTTGTTATGTACATCCTGCAGGCGTAAATCAAACAGTGCCAACAGTAGTTCCTCCCTTCAAATAAAACCCATTCTTATTATTCAAGCACCGCTGGTACTTTGATTTGTCCGTCTTCCTCATCAGGTGCATTTAGAAGCACCTTCTCGATTGGCAGCGACGGGCGCTGTTCATCAGCTCGCATCACATTTGTAATCGGCAGCACATGACTGGTTGGCTCAACATTTTCGGTATTTAGCCCATCCAACTTCTCAGCATATTTTAAAATAGCATTGAGCTGCTCTGTAAACTTTTCTTTTTCCGTATCAGTAAGCTCTAGCCGTGCCAGATTAGCTACATGATCAACGTCCTTAGGCGTTATGCTCATCGGTGTATTGTCCTCCCTAAAAGTAATATGAAGTAAAAACCACTTCATCAGCTTTATTTAAATATAGGAAAGTATATGTTTCACACTTATACCAATGCCTATATTTCACCGCGAAACGAGCTATTACCGCCAGAGGACGGCGACAGCTGTTTACGCTTGTGTATGACCAGTAATCATTCTTCCTATTATAGCTTACATATATAGCGAACATCAATGTAAACGACAAACGACTTCTTCAATAAAAAAAGACTATCCAAGCAGTCGTCTAACTGACCTGCCGAATAGTCTGTTCTAAATCCTATTGCTTAAATCCATGCCTTCAAATTAACTTGGCGGATAAAATCCTTCTGACTGATTGCTTCCTTGCTGGTAGTATCCTGTTCCGGCTCTTCTTCATCACCATTCATGATACGCTTAAACAGTTCCTCATTATGCGTGGCCAAAGCAAAATCAATAAGCGCTTCCCGCTCAACGCGGTCGACTTCATCCTGAATAAGTACTTCTTCAAGCTCTACATCCTCGTCAGGTATAAGGAAATTTCGGTTAGCCTTCGGCACACGTAGCACGTAATCAAATACATTGTCCGCGTTACGGTCGTAAGCAATTATATAGCCATATTCCCCTACGGGAAGGTTTTGTTCATATTGGTCAGCCACAATGACGACCTTTGTGCCTAGCTGTAGCATCGTCTTCAACTCCTGTTTCTTAGCCGCTGATTCTTTCATCTACTATCCTACTAAAAAATAGTAGCGGTGTCCAATCGAGAGAGAAGACTTTCCTTCGATTAAATTTTAGTCAACAGCTTTACTTCGAAGCAGCTGCCACACAGATGCTGCCAATGTTGCAAAAATGAACAATACGGCAACAGCAATCGCCCATATAAAGTTGCTAATATTGGTGACTTCAATTGTTAATAGTTGATAGGAGAATCCGCTTAAAGCCCCTGGACTCCAACCTAGCTGCTTCGGAAACAGACTTGCTAGAATTGATAGAATAAAAGCTCCACCTAGCGCGGAAAAGGCAGCGCCAGCTGGACTCCGCAGCAGTGTGCTAAACATTACCGTAAATGATATAACGATCGTTAACCATAAACCGTATACGAGAAAGCTGCTAACTATTTTATCAACAGACACTTCTCCAAATAATAGATCAGTATAATACCAGGAGGCTAAGTATCCAGCTAGTAAAGATCCCCAGGATAGAATAAGCAAAGCTGTCCACTTTGAGCTAATGAATGACCAAGAAGATATCGGTTTCACTAAAATAAGCGATGCCGATCCGCTATTACGCTCTCCTGATACTGTACCCATTCCCACTAGTGCAAGAACGAGCACGCCAAGCGTCCCGAATTGACTCAATGTTTGAGCGAGTACAGCTGTCGCTTCCGCTTTTGGGATTTCAATAACGGTTCCTTCTGGAAGATTTCCTGCTTGTTCCAAAATAAGCGGCATGAGATGCATAGAAACCGGCTGCATAATGCCTAATATTATAAAGACCAGCGGCACCCATAGCAGCTTAAAGCTGCGTGCCTGCTCAAGCAGCTCCTTCTGGACCATGAAGACCCATCTTGAAAGGCTCGAAGTATGTTGAACATTTCGCCATGAATCAGTAACGGAAAGCTTTTTTGCTGGACTGTTCATTCGTTCACCACCTTCATAAATAAATCCTCCAAGGAAAAGTGACCCATTTCCAAGCGGCTTACCTTCACCTGATTCTTCGCTATCTCATCCAATAAAAATTGTCTTGCTTCGTCAACCTCTGTTACTGTGAAACGGTAGACTCCAGCCTGTTGCTCTACATTTGTAAATAAAGCAGATAGCTTAGATTGAGGTGCTGCTGTACGGATAAGCTCCGTATAAGATGTCAGCCAGCGTTCAGAAAGGTCATCCTTTTCTATTTGAAGCTCAATAATCGGCTTACGATGATCGTTTCGAATAGTCGAAATATTACCTTGGAGTGCTACTTGCCCATTTCTAATAATGATTACGTCATCACAAAGCTCTTCCGCATCGTGAAGTACATGGGTTGAGAATAGTACGGTTGTTTCTTGCTTCAAATCACGTAGAATGTCCAGCACCTCTCGTCTGCCAAGTGGATCAAGCGCGGATACCGGCTCATCCATAACAAGAAGCTTGGGTCCATGTACGAGTGCCTGAGCTAAGCCTAAACGCTGCTTCATCCCGCCTGAATACGTACCTACTTTTCTCTTAGCTGCATCTTTGAGTCCCACTCTATCCAGCAGTTCCTTAGCACGAGTCTTCGCCACGGTCGGTTGTAGTCCGCATAGCTTGCCTGCATAAACGACATACTCAAAACCCGTCATCCAATTGTAGAAGGTGGGAGATTGTGGTAAATAACCAATCAAACTTCGTTGACTTCCCGCTTCCTCTATACCGTGAAAGTCCATCTGTCCCGTTGTCTGCTTTAACAGCCCGGTAATCATTCGTATAGTAGTCGTTTTACCTGCTCCGTTCGGTCCTAGCAGTGCTACGCAATGCCCTTGTTCGATATCAAAATCGATACCTGCAACCGCCTGCACCGCTCCGAATGTTTTGGTTAAACCTCGCACCTGAAGTAGTTTTGTCATCAGTCATTCTTCCTTCCAATAATAAAAAATACGATAGAACCGATCATATTTCCAAATACGATAATAAGAACCCACATCCACTTCGGTCCTCTTGTTTTCTCCGTTTTGAAGCAAAGAACAAGTGCTATTATCATAAGAATGAATTGAATAACGATAAAAGGCATAATAATGGGCAGTATTTGTGAGATATCAATGCTTTCGTTCATTTGAGTTCCCCATTTCAATGATTATAGTTGGTATCCTATTGATCTTTGCGGTCTCTTCGATCACGTCGGAACCACCCGCTTCGTACGAATATGAAATAGAAGAGAAGCGGCATCGGAGCTTGGATTAGCCCCCAAATCCCCCAAAACCATGGCATGCTATCACGCTTGCGAGCATCCATAAACAGCCATGTTGATTGTGTGATCAATACTGACGCAAGCAGTATCCAGAACCAAACTGAAGATGCGATTAGTTGTTCCATTTGCGTCCCATCCTCTTACCAAAAGTCATACTGACAAACGCAATCCCGCCCATAGCAATAATTGACTGTAAGATTGCGAACCATACCCAGTCACGTTCCAGCATCCACATCATTGATCCGAAAATAAAGCATGCTACTAGCCAAAATAACAAGAGGTCTTTCCAAAGCTTCCTCTTCAGATCATTTTTATGCAGTTGCACGAGCTGTTCAATATTATGCAACTCCGGTAAAAGAGGCTCATGAACGGCATCAAATCGATTTATGGCTGCACCAAGTTGTTCATCAAACCATTGCTGATCGATTTCATCTGATTTATGCTTCTTCAAGTTTCGTTAGCTCCTTCCGCAGCTGCTTCAACCCGTTATGCAGCCTCGATTTTATTGTCCCTACCGGTATATCGAGCATAGTCGATATTTCTTCTTGTGAATAATCGTAATAATACTTCAGCAATATCGGAATTCGAATATCGCCGGAAAGCTGACCTAGTGCTTGAAGCGCCTCTGGCCACTCATCCATTCGATGCAGTGTATCATAGCGCATTGTCCGCAGTGACTGCTCCTGCTCTTCCTGCAACCATTTCCGCTCCCGCTCATATCTCCTTAGTTGATCAATGACTAATCTAGAAGCGATCGTAATCAGCCAAGTAGAAAATTTAGACTTTGCTTGAAATGTCGCTATTTTCTCGATTGCCTTTAACATCGTTTCTTGCGTTATATCCTCTGCGCGGCTCTTGTTCATAGTTACCTTCAATACATATTGATATAGGAAAGGATAATTATGCCGCAGCAGCTCTGAGAGCGCTCGTGTATCTCCTCGAACTGCTTGCTTTATTAGCTTCATCTCGTCATGCACGAGCGCATAAGCCTCCTTTGGAATTGATCTGTTATAGCTTTGACGTTTAACTATCTTCTTTCGTTCATTATTTAAAAACATTTTTTTGTGCAACCAAAATAAATAAACTACAGAAGGATTATTTGCTTCTGCAGTTCATTTTAGTATGTAGTGTTTATTCAACCGTCAGCTGCGGCTGTACCATTTCCATATAGGCTCAACACTAGCCTGGTCCAGACAAGAAACGCGATAAGCATATGGACTACCCATCGCATGGACTGATAGCGTTAGCAGCTGTTTGCGCTGCTGTCCAATGGAGCGTTTCACTCTCATCGTAACCATTTGCGGGCGGCGTATTAAATAGGTGATTCTAGATAACGTCCGGCGCTGCAGTGTTAGTTGACCATCCTCAAGCGTAACACCAGCTGCGTTGTAACAGCTCTTTCTCCACACTATGATAAGAGGGATCAGCAATAACGACCACAAACCAGCACTTTTAAAAAATGCGATTACCGTTAAGCAAGCCGCTATAGTAAGCAGAAGCTCCACTCTAACGTAATAAAGTAATGCGCGCTTAGGAGCACCTACTAGAGCGTCCTTAGATGGCAGCTTCAAATGCGGCACAAAATCATCAAGCACCTTTTGAATATCCGTACGCTTCAGATAGGGATGCAGCATAAGCTGCTCCTTCTTATCCGAGGAAATAACTTGAAGCTGAATTTGTGCATAACCGAATAGTTGACGCAGCAATCCCTCGTTAATAATGACAGCTTGCACCTTCTTCGGATCGAATAAATGTGTTCTCTTCTCAAGCAAGCCATAAGAAACGGAAACTTGCTTACCATCTTTACTAGCTGCGAACCCACTATACTTTAATATGTACAATATAATGGAGAGCAGCCACGCAAACATAAGACCAATCACAATTATGACGCAGACTAAAAGATAACTTGATGCAAGGCTAGCTGAATCCTCAACTACGTTTTCAAAGAAATGATCGGGAAGTATTTGCTCGATAAAATCATTTGCAAGAGAATACAAACCAGCAATAAATGCAGCTACTAATCCGAAATTCATGGAGGTCGCAGCAGCCTTAAGCAGCTGTGCGGAATCCAGTTGAAATGAGGGGCCCTTATCTGAACCTTCTGGACTTAGCTCTGTCTGCTCATTCACGTCTATATGAATCTCATTCTGAGCTATTTCCTCCGCTTTACCTCTAAGYATGACTCGAAGATGATTAGCCTCCTTCAACGAAAGAGCGGGTAACACACCCTCAGCCTTTTTGTTGCCGCCAGGAGTTTCAATCTTTACCTGTGCCACTCCTAGCAGACGTTGAATGAGCGGTTGCTCCACGTTAACCGAATGAATGCGGGTGAAATATATGGTCTTCTCATCACGAAACAACAGCCCTTTGCGAATGACGATTCGGTCTTCCTCCAACCAAAACCCAAACCGCCTCCATTCCAGAAAACTACCTATAACAATGAATACTGCTAATGCTCCAGCTCCTGCATACCAATACCAGCGCAATTCTGACCATTCTACGCCCTTAACAAGCGCGATTAGTATAATAGGAAGAAATCCTTGGATCGTTTGAAGCAATCCGAATAAAATGTACACGGGATGAAGTTGCCGCCGTTCATTCATCCTGATCATCCACCTTAGCGAGTATACCTATTCTGAGCTTTAGCTGCTGTGCCTCTTCTTGCTTAAGACCGCTTATTGTATGTGTAGTCGCAGCTGTTACGACTGACACGCTTGCCAAGTCATATTTACGCATTAAAGGACCGCTTTCGAGCTCAACGTGCTGAACGCGAACCATCGGAACAAGCACATTGCTTATAAAGATCAGTCCAGATTGGATTTCCAACTCATCATCAAACAACTCGTAATGAAATCTTTTATACTTGATCTCTGGAATCGTCCACGTGAACAATACAAACGTAATACCAAAGACTATCAAGCTTATCCAACCAGGTAAAAGTGTCCAATCCCGCACCAGCGCAATTATAAAATAAGCGATAATCAGCGCAAGAAAAATCCCATTCGAAATAAGCCCACTAATTCGGTAAACCTTAATATAATCAAGATGCAACCGCTTTGTTAACTGCCTAATCATCTCGTCGTCTCCCTCAACTAACTATGACAATACAATAAGCTCTGCCTTTGACAGAGTCAGTGCCCTTGATCCGTTTTCTGTAATTAGATAACTGTTTTCTATGCCGACAACCCCATGCCCTGGAAAAGTGAACTTAGGCTCGACAGCTATAACCATACCGGGCTCTAGCGGTACATCGAAGCCTTTGGCTAAAACCGGCCACTCATCAATCTCCAATCCTATTCCGTGGCCAAGAAACTTAGCTTGATCAGCTCCAAAGCCCATAAAGTGMTTGGATAGTTTTTCTTCAGCGCATCTCGCAAGAGCATTCTCGTATAAATAGGAGCAGAGTGTGCCAGGGACCATGAGTTTCTCAGTTGCTGCAATTAGCGACTCCGAAACGTTGTAAGCATGTAATAGCACAGGAGAAAGCTCTCCTATAACAGCGGTCCTGGTCTGATCTATAACATAACCATCTACACAACAACCAATATCGATCAATATAGGCTCATTCCTCTTAATGACCGATCTACTAACGCTTTGCGGAGATGCCGCTCCAAGACCAAGCCCTCCGGCGGGACCATCAAAATAGGAAGGGACGGCAGCAGCAGCACCTGAGATGACCATGCCCGTAGTAATTTCTTGGTTGTAGCCGCGCATGCGCATTAGACCTATATGACCACGAATACGTAATTCATATTCGACACGTGCCATCCATGCCAGCTCCGTTACACCTTCTCGCAGCACATTTAGTGATTCATCCAATGCTTCAGCGACTACGCTCGCCGCTTTTTCGATTCTGCTTATTTCCCAAGATGACTTAATTGCCCGCTGCTTGCGAATAAGAGCGGAACCATCAATAAGGTCACAGCTGCCCAAAGCACCAAGCAGCTCAGAGAGTTTAAGATAGGACTGCGCCGGAAGCACGTCAAGATCAGCAGCAATTCGCAGCTTAACTCCGCTTTGAAATAAGCTAGCATAATCGTTACTCAGCGTTTGAAGGAAGCTTCTAAACGCCCCAAGCTCTGCTACTCGAACAGAGGTCTCCCGTTTAGCTCGTTCAACGCTGCGCCGAACATAAAACGTAGCATCTCCATCACTTGGAATGAATAAATATCCCGTTTGCATGGAACCGGCCAAATAATATAAATCAACATTTTGTGTAATGAGGAATGCGTCAATATGCTCGGTTAGCATCGTTTTCTGTAACCGTCTGATTCTTTGTTCAATAATCTGTTCAGGAATGTCTGCTGTAATTTCCATATTCTAGTCGATCAACTCCTATATACTAATTCCCTCCTCTTATTACACCAATTTTCCAATTGCCCGTCAACCTATAACGAGCTCAGCCGCCCCCTTAATATGCCATTCAATCGGTTCAAGCACTTTAAAAGCTCGCGGATAAACGATATGCGCAATAAGAATGACCCCCGGCCGCTCCAGCGTAACCTCATAACTATATGTGTCATTCCGATACGTATAGGGAAACGAACGGTCAGCATTCACAACCTCGAATACAACCACCTCCACCGGTTCCCTCAGAAAGGAGCCCGCCAGCGGCACCCCATTTGCATCTAAATACAAATTCGCTTGCAAATATAAGGCCGCTGTATCTGCGGCAGCATCCGGTGATAATTGCAGCTCACCGTTGCCAAGAGCCACTTGATCCAGCTGCTGCGCTGCAGCGTGCGCAGCCCGATTAATCGCATGTTTGCCTTCGAATAAGGTTTGCATAGCCAGTTCCTCCTCCACCTGCATT
>NZ_JBFUHJ010000136.1:0-15528 GCF_056402455.1 Paenibacillus sp. P4_A7
GCATATCATCATGCATATCCGTAAATACATTCTTCGTATTTGAAATAACAGCAACTGCTGTTACAATCAGCAAGGTTGATATTAAAATAAGTATCGCCATTAAACTTTTTTGAACTTTTTTTCTTCTGAGATTCGATAAACAGAGCGTCCACACTGCATACATAGGGATCACTCCTTTCCCGTAACATAAGAAAAGATTATACTTTCTCTGTCGTGGGGATCCTCGTAATTAAACTTTTCGAACTCTAGCACTCCGCCTATTTTCCCATCCTTTATAAAAATAAGACGATCTGCCCTGCAAGCCGCTTTAATATCATGAGTTACCATCACAACGGACTGACCTTGACGATTCATCCTCGTTAAAATATCTAAGACAGCAACACCCTGATCAAAATTCAAGCTCCCTGTCGGTTCATCCGCAAATATTACGTCAGGCGAATTGATTAGCGCTCTCGCGATAGCCGCACGCTGCTGCTGTCCACCCGAGGTTTGTGAGGGCAGGCGATTATGTTGAGCATCAATCTCCATGTTCTTCATAAGGGAGATCGCCTTGCTCTTCACTTCCTTTTTCGGATAACCCCCGACATACCCTGGCAATGCAATGTTTTCTAATAGCGTCAGATCTGGCACCAAGTTAATACTTTGATAAATATAACCGATCTTCTTTGCTCTAAAGTCAGCTAATTGTGTTTCCTTGTATCCATCTATCCGCTGCTCATGGAAGGACACCTCGCCAGTCGTTACGGAATCAAGTCCGCTTAGAAGGTAGAGCAGCGTCGATTTTCCCGATCCTGAATTCCCCATAATTACCGTAAAGTCGCCTTCAAATATTTCTAAATCCACGTTTCGGATGGCATGATATTGTTCGCTGCCCGTTGAATAGGTTTTGCAAAGATTTGTTGCCTTTATTATTGCTTTCTTCGACATGAGTGAAGCCCCCTTAATTCCTGTTATATACTCATTGTAAAGGGCTATCCTTTTCAGACGCTTATCAAACTATTAATAAAGTATTACAGCATTTACCTAACCTAGAGGAATGGTAAAGTAAAAAACGGTCCCCTCACCTTTTATGCTTTTGAATGAAATCGATCCATTATGAGCTTCAATTATATATTTACAAATAGACAGTCCGAGTCCAGTCCCCTTATGGTTAGAGCTCTCAGAGCTCTGGTTCGTCTGTCCTTTGAAATAACGTTCAAATATAAATGGCATATCCTGAGGAAGTATGCCTGCCCCGTTATCTGATATGGTTACTTTCAAATCTCTACGCTCCAACTCAATGCCCATACTGATCGAATCCCCGGCAACCGTATGCTTTAACGCATTTGAAATCAGATTAGATACAACCTGCTCCAAGCGATTGGAATCGACATGAATAAGCACGTTTGGAATTTGCTGCGGTTCTATGAATGTAATGCCAGTTGTACGAACATGATGAGCAATTGGCTTTATAATTGATAGAAAAATGCTTCTACTATACTGCTCTGTCAGATTGACTGAAATTTGTCCTAATTCTTTTAAAGCGTGCAGCAACAGATCTTCAACTAATCTTGTCATTTTATCCGTGTTGGTCTTCATGACCTCTACATATTCCTTAACAGAGTCCATATCAGGGCATAGGCCGTCACGAATGGCGTCCATATAGGCAGTAATGATCGTTAGCGGTGTTTTGATATCATGGGAGATGTTCGTAATGAGTTCTTTTTGCGATTTTTCCTGTTCATCTCTTCGTAGACTCAGATCCATAATTTCCATTCTCATTTGATCAAACATGGCATAAACCTCGCCTATTTCATCCATCCTGCCATACTCAGCGGTTTGCTGGTAATCCCCTTTCAGAATCGCTTCTGAATAATTTTTCAATGCTTTTATAGGCTCAACCGTATCATTGGTAATTTTCTTTCGGAGCCCAAGAAAAAGCAGTATTAACATAACCAGAGAAAATGCAATCATGATGTAGGGGAATATTGGTGTATTCTGTTCTTTCATATAGGTAACCGTAGTTATAGGCATTGTAAATATTACATTTCCTATTTGAGCTTGGGCTGCTTCATCTATGATAGGAAAAGCAATTTCAATAGTATTCTTTTCCACCCTTGCCGTATATAAATCATAGTGAAGTGCATTTTTCAAGTCTATTATGGGGAGAGATTCATTTGTGGAGGATGTAAAAGCTACTTTGCCATCAAGTCCTGCTACTAGTATTTCAACACCGCTGTTATTTGACATCTCTTGAAGATTGTCTCGAATGRCAGGATCATACTGGATTTCCCCATGATGCATCTCCAAATAGGACATAATGCCGCTTACTTTTAACCGCACTTGATTGATGACATACTTCGGATCTGCTTCTTTCTTTCCTCTATTATTATCCAACAACAAGTAAGCTCCGCAGCCTATTACAATAAAAGCACAAATAAAAACGGCCGCAAACCATCTTCTCATCCAACTACTCAAATACATAGATATATCCGCTCTCTTCCATTAGTCTAGGCTAAATTTGTATCCAATACCCCAGACCGTTTTAATATAGGTTGGATTCGACGGACTAGCTTCGATTTTTTCTCGTATTCTTCTTATATAAACCGTTATCGTATTTTCATCACCATAAGCCTCAAACCCCCAAATGGCATCAAGCAGCTGACTCTTTGAGAAAACTTGGTTTTTATGCTTAGCTAAATAAAATAACAACTCAAATTCTTTGGCTGATAGGGAGACATCTTGTCCATCTACTTTAACGCTATATGATTTCTTATCAATGGTCACATTGCCGAACTGTATACGATCTTCATTCTTTTCTGAATGAACAGAGTTCCCCGCTCTTCTTAAATGAGCATTTATACGTGCCACCAACTCACTCATTGAGAATGGCTTGGTCATATAATCATCTGCTCCGAATCCAAGCCCCAGCACCTTATCTGTATCACTGCCCCGCGCACTTAAAATGAGGATCGGGACTTGATTCGTTTCACGAATTTGGCGACAAAGGTCGATACCATCCACATCTGGAAGCATAATATCCAACACAATAAAGTGAGGACCCCATGTTTGACACAGTTGCAAGCCTTCCTTACCATTTTCTGCAACCATAGCCTCGTATCCATGCATGCCAATATAATCTTTTAAAATACGCGAAATATCTTTTTCGTCTTCAATAAAATTGTGATAGGTTCGAATCGATTGACTTCTTAGATGGAGAACCCCGTAGAAAACTAAAATGGTGTTTGGAAGTATACTGAAAACGAGCGTATAATCGGTCTTCCACTCACTCCTATTAATTAACCAGATTGTCTCTATAACCGCTAAAACGAGCCCTGCACCTAGAATAATCCGCCATTTACTTCGTAGAAACTTATCCTCATTCTTCGCAATAATAACTCCTACTAATACAAAGGTTAATCCAAAACCAAAATACCTCGACACGAACAAAACTATATAACTTAAAATAGTTGAATCTTCCATAATGCCATTCCCTAGTATCGCAACCAATATAGGTCTAAGTGAACCGGAAAACAATTGACTAATAAAAAAACCAATAAGCGTTAGACTGATAACAAATCGATAATATTGCTTCTCAAAAAACCAAAAGGAAACAACGATTCCAAACAGTAAAGGCGGGATAAACCATAGCTGAATATATGGGCCATTTAAAAAGACAGTCATAAATAATATTTTTGCCTGAAGAAAGAGATTTGCAATAGATAAACCATTGCTTAGCAATGCGGGTATAATGTACTCTGCCACAAATAATAAGCAGAAAAAACTGTACACAATCAAAATTCTAGTTATGTATCTTCGAATATACGCTCTAGGATTACCTGCATTCACCCAACCTTTGTAAGCCAGAAAACCAGCAATTACATAGAAGCACGGTACAATGACCCTGAGGTTCAGCATTACAAATTGCAGTACATGCTGCTCTGGCATTAGTCCCATATAACGATTCAACATAATATGTGCAAGCAAGACCAAAACGGCCCCTGCAAGCTTGAAAATCGTAATACCTGGATAATACCTACGCATGTTGCCGCAGCTCCCCTATTCCATCCATAGCTAACTGCTGAATGTCTTTGACCGAAAGCTTTCCCGTTGCAGACATTGGAAAGGAAGGAAGAAACACGAAATAGCGCGGCACCTTAAAGGCTGATAAGTATGGCTCCAGAAAACTCCTTAGTTTATCAGATGTAAGGTCCGCTCCCTTCTTAAAAACAATACAAGCACAAATCTGCTCCCCATACAGTTCATCTGGGATTCCGATAACAAGTGCATCCTCCACTTCGTTATGCTTTAACAGAACATCTTCAATTTCTATAGGAGAGATCTTCTCACCTCCGCGAGAAATTAAGCGATTAAGTCTTCCTGTAATCGTTAAATGGCCCTTTTCATCTATAAATCCTAAATCCCCTGATTTGTACCAGCCGTCAGTCGTGAAGCTAGGTTTTTCCTTGTTTTCCTGTAACTACTCAGCCCTCTGGAAAGAACCCTCTCAARAATTGGTAGACAATATGTACAGATTACGTTACTCTAAACTCGTCCATTTAGGAGTCGAGGGGTGAGAGCATGAAGATAGAATTATAAGCTTGTGCGACGAMTCCCGAAATGATCGCAGACCTCATTCTGTCTTTGGTGCAGCRCGTGGATGAGCTGGAACGCCGTTTGAATCAAAACAGTAATAATAGCAGTAAACCACYTTCCAGTGACGGTTACCAGAAGCCCTCCCAAGAGTCTGCGGGGAAAGACCAATAAAAAAAGCGGTGGTCAGCCGGGTCATAAAGCGCATTGGCTGAAGATGAACGATCACCCGGATTACATGATTACGCATGAAGTACAAGCTTGTGAAAAATGCCGATACAACTTGTCGGACGTACCTGTTCTATCCGAAGATAAAYGGCAAGTATTCGGTATGGTTGTGAAGATGGAAATCACCGAACACCGCAYGCAAACGAAAATTTGTTCCAATCYGGGGTGCCGACATCAGAATCAATCCGTCTATCCAGAAGGCGTCAATCATAARACACAATATGGTTCTTCGACCCATGCTTTATTGAGTTATTTAAACTTACAGCAACTGTTACCCTTGAACCGGATTACAGAAATGGTTCATGCGCTGACCGGTTACACCGTCAGCGAGGGGACGATCCTTCGTGCCAATCAGGAGCTTCATGCGAAATTGGCGATCGAAGAACAGAAAATCAAAGCACATTTGCTGAACTCACCGGTCCTACATTCCGATGAATCAGGCTTACAGGTACAAGGAAAATTACAATGGCTGCATACCGCCTGCACTCCCTTTTTCACGTTCKATAGCGTGCACAGTAAGYGTGKTAGAGAAGCCATGGATGATGCCGGATTGTTACCCTTATACGAAGGAACCAATGTACACGATGGACTAAAAGCCTACGAAGGYTACGACTGCAAGCATGCGCTTTGTAATCAGCATCATCATCGCGAGTTAAATGCGGTCGTGGAGAACGACAAGCAACCATGGGCGGAGGAAATGATTGACTTGCTGTACGAGATCAAGCGGAGAAAAGAAGAACTCATCGAAGAAGGAAGCACAAATCTTTAGACGCATTCGGGGATTTGTTTCCACTCTCCGTAAACAGAATCTTCCTGTTCTTGACACCTTGCGGCAAGTGGTTGATGGTAAATCGGTCCTTCCGAACCCATAACCACAAGCTAATTCCACAGCATATCAGGGGTGCCCCGCACCCCTTTTCAGGTTGTCTTGATAGAGGGCTGAGTAGTTACTGATTATCACTAAAATGTTAAATGGAAGTGTCTGATTAATATTCCATCCTATTTTAAAATATAGGTGGACCGTCTAAATGGTACAGTTCAATGAAAAATACGATAAAACAGGATTAGACTAATGGAGGACATATGAAAGTTGTATTTATTGGTGTGGATATTGGCGGGACGAATACCGTCATAGGACTTTTCGATGAAAAAAATCGTTTGATATCCAAAATGGGCATGCCAACAACTCCATCCGGCAACCACCGCTCCCCTTACGATTTTGTGGACAGGTTGAGCGAGGAGATCAGACGGTTAATCGGTCAAGCGGGAACGGCTGCGAGATTGGTCAAAATCGGCGTGGGTGTGCCTGGTCAATTAGACTTAAGGACAGGAACGGTTTTACGAGCACCCAATCTCGGTTGGTATGACTTTGAGTTAAGTGCTGAGTTATACAAAAGACTGGGTGTTCACCCTTCTGTTGATAATGATGTACGGATGTATACGCTTGGAGAAGTCACAGCCGGCGCTGCCCAAGGCTATCAAAACGTTCTCTGTCTTACACTTGGAACGGGTATCGCTTCGGGAGTCATCGTCAATGATCAGCTGGTTAGAGGGTCTCATGGATACGCCGGCGAAATCGGCCACGATCCCGTTGATGGCCAGCTAGCCTTGTGCAAATGCGGAAAAACAGGATGTCTGGAAACCATCGCGTCGGCTACCGGAATTGTGAGATTGGCGAAGGAAGCGGTTGAACGTGGCGCGGATACCTCTTTGCGGAGTCTTGAGAACCCGTTGACAGCTTTTCACGTATATGAGGCGGCAGTCAAAGGAGATATCATCTCTAAAGATATTTTCAATTTTGTTGGAAGCGTTCTTGGCAAGAAATTAACGACAATGATCTACTTATTGGATCCTGAGGTGATCGTGATCGGGGGCGGCGCAGCCGCCGCGGGAGAAATTTTACTTGAACCGATCCGAAATACAATTTATGGGTTGTATCCGAAAAATCATAAGCCGCTTGTACTCCAAGGTAAGTTAGGAGACTCAGCAGGATTATTTGGCGCTGTGCATTTTGCCCGTCATCATAATGATCAATAATTCATAGGGGGAATACAATGAAAACATTATGGATCAATGCCGTTTTATATCTGCCAGACGAGAAAGTGTCGAATGGAACGATGCTTGTAGGTGAAGACGGTCGGATCGAAGCGTTGGGGGCCGCCGAATATGTCCCGGATGAAAAGTTTGAAATCATGGATATCCAAGGACAGTCACTTCTGCCTGGATTCATAGATGTCCATATTCACGGCGGCAATGGTTACAATGTTATGGATGCAAAATACGCCAGCTTGGATGAGATCAGCAAGTTTCATGCTGCCCATGGAACGACTTCTTTCTTGGCTACCACGAATACTTCCACACACGACAAAATTGTTAATGCTTTAAGATCTGCTGCAGCTGGTATGAAACAAGGCGTAACAGGTGCTCAAATGCTCGGCATTCACCTTGAGGGGCCGTTTATAAGCTTGAAACGAAAAGGTGCTCAAAATAAAGACGAGGTTCGAAATCCGACCATGGAAGAAATGGAGCTGTTCATTCAGGCTGCGGAAGGAAGGATCCGACTCGTTACTCTGGCCCCGGAGCTGATCGGGGGAATGGAGGGGGTTAAATATTTCAGCAGCCAAAATGTCACCGTCTCTGCCGGACATTCAGATGCTTCCTATCAGCAGATGGAAGAGGCAGTGGCATGCGGAGTGACCCATACGACGCATCATTTCAATGGTATGAGTCCTTTTCATCACCGGGAACCTGGACTTGCGGGTGCCGGTTTAATGATGCCGGAGCTGACGACAGAGCTCGTAGCTGATGGCATTCATGTTCATCCCGCCGCCGTGAAATTCTTGTTTGATGTTAAGACTCCGTCGAAGGTATGTGCAATTACGGATGCGGTTACATGCTGTGGACTGCCCAACGGAGAATATGGCCACATAAGAATGAAAGACGGCCAAATCTACCTGAAAGACAGCGATACGTTAGCCGGAAGCTCTTTGACGATGATTCAAGCTTTAAAAAATATTCTGGAATTCACTGGCTACCCTTTAGAATATGTCCTTCCATCGTTTACCTTGGTGCCTGCTAGACAAATCGGTGCGGATCACTGTAAAGGTTCTCTGGAAGCGGGAAAGGATGCGGATTTCTTAGTGGTTGATGAAAACCTTCAACTACTGTCTACATTCGTAAAAGGCAGGGAAGTTTATAAATCCGGACTATAATCTTAATTTGTGCAAAAAAAATCCAAACGACCGTTCCACGGCGATTTACCGGGGAACGGTCGTTTTTGATGCCTTTTTGGTTTCGTGCTTCAAGCACGTAACAAGTCCTTATGCGGAATAAATATGCGAATTCTGACGGCGACACTCTTCCATGACCATCATTTGCTGCCGTACCTGCTGAGGCGTAATTTCCAGAGCGGCACCGTCTTTTATGGTTCGATATAGCATCAAATACACTTGTCTCGTCATATGATCCAGCTGCGATTTGCCGCCGGGAATCGATAAGCTCCAGCTGTCTTGATGCCAGGTTAACGTTTCGCTGCAAATTTGGGCCAGAAGATTGCCGTGGATGTCGCGTCCGCTGCGGCCTTGTCCAATGATTCCGACCTTCAATGCTTTTTCAGCCATTTGAAATGGGCCTCTTGTCTTCTTTTGGATTTATGGTGTATTACCGAATGTTTTCTTGTATTCAGTCGGCGTTATTCCGGTTCGCTTCTTGAAGGTTCGGATAAAATGGCTCAGATGATGGAAGCCCACCTGAAAGCCAATTTGTGTGATCGTATGTGAATTCCGTCGAATAAGCACATAGCTCGTTCAATTCTTACCTCATTCATAAAATCGACAAAAGTCTGCCCTGTCTCTTTCTTGAACAAATGACTGAAATACGCAGGTGCTATATTAGCGATTAAGGCTCCATGCTCAAGCGGGATATCCTGACTATAGTTGTCATAGATATACCGCTTGACTTCATCGATCGGATGCTGATCAGCGAGCGACTTACAATTAGGATTATGATAAGCTAGGGCATATTCGAACGTTTTCCCAATTCCTTTTTCCTGAGAAAAGCTAACAATATTAGGATGTATACTATTACCGTCCTTATCCCTATCATATAAATCAACTCACTAGCATTGCATTAAATTAATTTCAAATTGTCAAGTAGTTTATGTCGCAGATTAACATAGAAAAATGTGCTGTAAATGTAACTTTTAGGTCGGTTTTGTCTATAAAAAACTCGATCAGATTCAACATTTACAGCTGGACAAGCCGATCACATAACTGAAGAGACCATGCTTTATCTACATGATCGTAGAAAACATGGTCTCCTCATTTCTTTTGTCTGTCTAAACTATTTTCCAGAGCCCTTAGGAACCGTAACAGTAGCTGTGGCAATCGTTACATTGCCTGCTTGATCCGTAATTGTATAAGTAACTGTGTAGATTCTCCCAGTTCCCTTCCCGGATCTTTCGCCGCGTAAATCGAAGCTGAAATCTGCTGCTCCGTAGGACGCATTCTGAATATCATTTTCTGTGTCTCCATCACCTAAGCCATTATCAGCTTCGTTACTTGTAATGGAAGTAAGAACGACCGTATTCACACCAGGTTGATCATCTGCATTTACTACATCCGCAGTAATTTCAAACATCTTATGATTAGCTTCTTTTATTACATTTATGCTTAAATTAATAATCGCCGTTGGTGCTACTTTATCGATGTTAGTGATTTCGAAGCTTGCTATTTCTGAGTCTGTTCCCAGAGCACTTACAGCTTTTGCTTCGATGATTCCATTTGTACCGACTGAGAAAGGTCCGTTATAGGACTGCCAATCTGCACCACCTATACGATAAAGCTTTTGATTATCATTACTTGCGAATTGAATCGTTACTATTATGTCCGTATTGGTTAATTCAGTTTGATCTACTGTAATAATTGGGGTTTGCGGTAGTGGTGCTACTGTAATTTCAACAGCCTCCGAAGTTTTAACTACTGCATCCTGTATTACAGTCGCAGTTACCAAGACTGTACCTGCTTTTAAGCCAACTAATGTATCATTCTCCACTTTTACAACTGACKGATCGCTAACTGTATAACTGACCTGGGTGCCATCAGCATTACCGGTTAACCCGTTAACTAGCTTAAGGGAAACTGTTAAATTAGTCGCCTTCCCCACCTCGATAGTTGATGATTCCGCAGTTAGAATAGCTTCGCTCATCCGAACGGGTATCTTCATCAGTTGCGATCCATTCTTATAGTAAATACTGCCATCGGGTCCAAGCGCCATTACATGCACTAATGGACTAACTAATTTGTTGTAAGCTAAGGTGACTGGATCAAATACGATTAACTGACGACCGAGCGTCGTATACAGCAGACCGTCTGGACCCCAATACAGGAAGAATGGTCGCCAATTACTAGCTTTCTCACCAGTTGGTAACACTTTACTCCTTAATATCTCTTTAGTAATTGGATCCATAACGAACAATGCAAATGAGCTGCTTGCTCCAACTGATTGCCCCCACATGGCTCCGTACAGATTACCATCGGGTCCAATACTAAGCTCGCCAATCATCTGAGGCATAAAACCAGGGACATCTGGAACAAGCTCAGCGGTTTTAGTCGCAGTTGCTACATCCCACTCGAACAGCTTGGCAACCGTTTCTGAAGGGTCAATTCCAAGTCCGCCCCATATCGACGTACCTCCGTATACTTTTCCTTGCTTATAAGTTAAACCAATGACACTTTGATTTTGTACAACATTACGATATGTGTTCCAGCTGTTTGAAGGCTCGTCATACACCGTTAAAGCGCCCCCGAGCTGCTGGTAGTCCGCAACTGAACCTACAAACAATTTATTTTCTCCGCTTGTAAATGTAAACGTTCTGCTCTGTCCTTCTGGGATGTCATGAAAAAGTCCTGGATTAACTCCCAAATCGTAGGGCTTGGCAAGATCGTAGCGCCATATAGTAGCGCCCCCATAAAGTCCGAAATACACTTTGTTATTCAAGAATCCCATTCCTGAAATCTGGTGAGGTTCCTTTTCCTGCTTATAGAAATAACCTTTATTCGCATCATAAATGCTCATTGCCCCCTGGAAACCACCCATATAAAGCTTACCATCGGGTCCTAATTTCATGGAATTGATTTCGATTCCGCTTTTTACTACTTCTGGCTGAGTCTTCTTCAATGTGTGAGCGATTGGATCGAAGACCGCATGATCTACCTCGTTCGTCAGCATAACAAGGACTTTCCGTCCCGCATTCGGCCCCTCTGTCATCTCAACCCAATCTAGAGCCTTAAGAGACTTTTCAGGAAGGACAACTTTAGGTAATACAGGTGCTGTCACATTCTGTTCGATGTCGTATGTCCATAGTTCAGATGTATGCTGATTACGATAATACATGATATTGGCATCATGCGGAGATGGTGGAGAAATCTTACCATCGAACGCATCTTCATCTTCATACATTATGTGCTTTACCGTACTGTAAGTGGTTTTGTCAACTTCTTCATTCAATATAAGCAGTGAGGTACCGTGTGTAATGTAAAGCTTGTTTCCGAAAGACAAGATACCTGAGATCCCAGCTCGAATTCCTGTAATGGGAGTTTCGATCTCTGTCGCAACTCCTGTCTCCCTATCAATTCGGATCAGATAACCCGTCGTAGAGATACCTGCGTAGAAGTATTTGTCATTCACACCCGAACCACGAACGTATTCTTGACCTTCTTTGAGTGTTCCATAATCCGTGTACTCTTTTGTTGCAATGTCATAGACAAACGCCTTGGAATTCGGGTATGTAGACCCGTATATTTTACCATCAGAGCTGGCATCCAAATCCCATATCCACTTGTTGGATGGATTCTCACCAAGGGCTTCAAAAGTTTTCTCGATTCTATTGTAGCGGTACAATATTCCTGTCTTAGTTCCTGCTACGTATGCGTTACCGTCCGATCCGACTGTAACAGCCCATATGACGTCTGTAGTGGGTATCGGTGCACTGAACTTGACGTCTCCGCTTAATGCATCCAACACGTAGAATTGAGCAGGTGATCCGTGCGTTCCGAAATAGATCTCACCATTACCAATTGCCCCGTTATTAGTTTTGGCAACCACCGTTGCATCCCCAAGGGAAACGGGAGCACCAAACTCATAAGGCATGGTAAGAACTGAAATTTCTTCGAATGTGACATCATCGTAATAAGCCTCAACATCCATAGTAGCAAGACCTGAATAGAGAAGAATGCGTGCCTTCACCGCAGTTCCCGGGGCTTTTCCTTCTGTACGAATCAAGTTCCAGCTATTCTTGGGAGTCTCGGCTCCTTGACTATTAGAACCGACCTCCTTATTTAATTCATTATAATATTTAATAAAAATTCTCCCTGATCCGTTACCAATGTATAGCTTGGTAGAAGCAGCATAGGTCTTTCCAGCTTCTACATCTATATAATCGCTATTAACGGAAACAGCCGAGGCATCATTATCATCAATAATTTTGAGGCTGGTCTGACCAGATGATACCTGCTCCTGACTTAAGGTTACACTTGTGTTTGCTCCTAATGGACTAGGACTAACAGTCCATCCTGGTATCTTACCCCCAATAGCAGGCAGTTCAAATCCATCATTATGCGGAATAGTGGGCTCTTCGGCTTCGACATATTTCTCTACTACAATATCATCATAATATCCTAAGAATGTGTTATCCCGATGCACATAGAGGAATACGATAGCATAATTCGCATCAGCCGGCACCGTAGTTTCGGCGCTCAAATCGAACCATTGTTCTGTGACCACATCTGCTGCAAGTGTTTTAAACCTTGCATCATTAAGTATCCGATTAGATTCATTGATGACGTTTGTCTTATAATAGCGGATCCACATTTCTACTCCGCCATTCGCATTCGTAGTACTAAATTCCTTAACATAAGCACTAACCTTCGCCCGAATCAACTGTCCCGCTTCCACAGCAAACGGCGTGCTCTCAACAGCTACATTCTGTTTCACGACATTGAGCTTCAGGCTTTGTCCACCTGATTTATATACATCCTCGCTCACTGACATCCCTGTCGCCGTACCACCAGACCAGTATTTCCATCCTTCTGGTCTTCCATTGATTACGCTACCCTCAAAATCCGCATTGACGACTTCCAAGGGAAGAAAACCATCATTCGGCTCCTCAGGGGGCACTGTATTCTCAACAAGCTTCTCTACTACAATATCATCATAATAACCTAGGAAAGTGTTATCCCGATGTACATAGAGAAACACGATGGCATAATTCGCTTCAGCCGGCACTGTAGCTTCGCCACCTATATCAAACCATTGTTCTGTGACCACATTTGCTGCAACTGTTTTAAACTTAGCATCACTGAGTATCCTATTAGATTCAGTGATGTCGTTTGTCTTATAGTAGCGGATCCACATTTCCACTCCGCCATTCGCATTGGTGGTGCTAAATTCCTCAACATAAGCACTTGCCTTTGCCCGGATTAACTGTCCCGCTTCTACAACAAACGGCGTGCTCTGTACGCCTACATTTTGTTTCACGACATCAAGCTTCAAGCTTTGTTTGCCTGATTGATATACAGCCTCACTCACAGACAAACCTGTCGCCACACCGCTAGACCAGTATTTCCAACCTTCTGGTTTTCCATTGGTTACGCTACCTTCAATATCCGCATTGAAGACTTCAATTGGAATAACTTCATAGTCACTAGCATATACGTTTCCCCCAGATAATGCCCCGGGTACCATGGTCACTACTAATGCAGTGATCAACATTATTGCCAATACCTTGTTCCATGATTTTCTGATCATAATCATCCTCATCTCCCATTTCGTATTAGAGTCTGTATAAATAAAGATAACGCTTACAACGATATTAATTAACTAAGATATGCTCAAATATTGACCATATCTCATCGCCATAATGATCATATCATGATCATATGTTATATTTCAATCACGAAAATAGTCCTATATTAGGCTTATGAATGATCAAGAAGTGATCATGATTAAGCAGCAAAAAAATAGAATCCGCTCTATCCATCATTACGCACGCACATGACCTTTGATTTCGAATAGATCCGCTAATCGACTATAGAACGTATCGGCATCTTCCATTCCAGCCCAGAATAGCATTAATTCCTTTCGAATTCGAATTAAATCTTCGTTGTGAAGATTTAATTCGTTCATAAACCTAAACGTCGGAATAATCTCACGATACATATGGTACCGAGATGGTCGATTTATTGTTTCTGTCCCGACCCATTCAGCCGCCCTTGCCAAACTTGGGATAGAAATGGTTTGCTTTCGAATCATCAATTGCGCTTGATACGATATCATGAAATCTAGTAGTGTTCTACCTGCATTCTTCACCTTTGACTTCGCATTAATCGCTAAGCCTGTGGTTAAAAGTATTGTCTTAGGTTCTTGAATCCAGGGAAGTGGTGCTACATCATAGACAACATTAGAATTTCGTAATTTATTTAAACTGAAATAAGTAGATATAATCATCGATACCTTACCGCGCATAAAGAGCTCTTCCACATCGGAATCACTTTCTGAGAAATGTATAGGTGAATAAGGTTGATTGACAATCAATTTTCGACATAATTCAATACTTTTCACAAAGCTCATCTTCGCAGAATCTCCATACTCTCCGACTTCCCCTAATTTAAATCCATTCTGTAATAACATCACAGGCCATCTATTACTCGATCGCATATGGTAGTAGAATCCATAGTTCCCACTATTCTCATTTAGCTTGGTTGCTGCCTCCATTAAATCGTCCCATGTCCAGCTACTGTTCGGCTCTGTAATACCACTATTGGCAAAATGCTCTTTATTGTAACACAGTACAATTGGTGAAAAAATGAACGGCAATGCAAGCAGACGATCATTATAATTGAATGCATTTGCAACAAAACTATATAGTCCTGGTCTTGGTTTAAGCTCATCCAATAATTTAGATCTAGCTTCATCGCGAAAAAAATCGAAATCACTATGATTGATCATCATGACATCTAACCAATCATTGTCGATATATTCCATAACGTTCTTAAAGTACGAATCATACGGAAGAATCAGAGTTTGAACTCTAATATGTGGATATAAAGCATGAAACGCGTCAAGAATCTCATTTAGCGCCGCTTGCCGATCCATCTGGTTGTAGCAACCCATCTTAATCGTAATGACAGCCGAATCTTGGGGGTTAGCTACCTTTGCTCCTACTTTAGGAACCCTTACAATTAAGTTTTCCTGACTTAACATATCTAAGCCTTTGCGAATAGAATTCTTGCTCAAGCCGTATTGCTTTCCTAGATCAGCGTTAGAAGGTAGAAGATCTCCAATGGCATATTTCCCCGTTATGATATTCCCACGTAAGACCTCGACCATGTGTTCTAATCTTTTATGAAACGTACTTCGTTGTGGTTTATTACTCGGCATTAAATATACTCCTTTGTCTAATCATCTCATGTGTAAACCGCACCATATTACTGAAACTACTATATATTATATGTTAACTCCTAAATGAATGACAAATATTTTCCTATGCAGTATCAAATTTTGCAACAAATTACTGAATTTTTATGGCCATTTCCTGCGCTTTCAAGCAAAGCTCCGCCGCCTTGAAGGCGTGCTCTTGTGTCATCGCATGCTCGGTTCGATGGATACAATCTAAAATCAATTGTCCAAAAAACGGGTAACTACTCAGCCCTCTGGAAAGAACCCTCTCAA
>NZ_JBFUHJ010000137.1:0-12701 GCF_056402455.1 Paenibacillus sp. P4_A7
CGCAATGCTCAGGCGCAATGCTCAGGTTGAACTCTTTTAACCGTTGGATAAGTGCCTCATAGAAYTCTTTCGCATCTGTCTCGTATTGAAAGCAGCAAACAAAATCATCTGCATATCGCACCATGAATGCTTTCCCGTGGCTCTGCCCCTTTATCCTTTTCTCAAACCATAGATCGAGTACGTAGTGGAGATAAATGTTAGCGAGCAGTGGTGAAATAATCGATCCCTGCGGGGTTCCTTCYTCCGTTGGCTCCAGGCGCCCCTCTTCCTGTACACCCGCAGCCATGATTAAAAGAAACGTAAGGGAGGCAAAGAGAGTCTCCTTCAAATGAAAAATTTCCAATATAGTTATTGATCAATAAATAACTATTTGATAAGGTGAACTCGAGTTAGTGATTGATCAATAACAAATCAAAGAATGAAATAGACAAAGTTGATCCATGGTATATTGAATGTACAAAAGAAGCCCTCCTTTGAATGGTTGCTCGACACTTCCATTTTACCAAGGAAAGGCTTCTTTTTGTTTTACAATTTTGAAAACAGGGCTGCCCTCAGTCATTTAAATGACTTTTGGGACAGCCCCTTTTGTTTGATTAGTTTCTGCGACTAAAAAAACATGCCCCCGGAAAAAATACGGAGGCAATGCCAGGTGATGCGCGCATTTCTGCCTACCCTTACTATCGTTCCCCTTCGATCGCGGCGTACACTTTGAACGCATACACGCTAGCTTCTTCGCCTTCGGGCGTCCCAAGTATCGTAATCCGCAAGTATCTCGCCATTGCCTCGTTTACGTCGACATAACAAGGACTTGCGGCAACCTGGCCGCTGCTGCTTCTGTCCGCGAACACCTTCCAATGCCTTTGGTCTACGGAGTGCTCGATGAGATAGGAATACGGTTGGCCCGCAAGCCCCATGAACGTCTCGCATCGCTTGACCGGATACGGCCTTCCCAAATCGACCCCCAACCATTGCGGCAACTCGGCTCCGTTCGCGCTCCACTTCGAGAGCGTATTGCCGTCGAACGCGTTGTAGGCTTCCCTCCCGGCCGCCTCGCTTGACGCAACCGAGGCTTTCCACTCCGAAACCAACAGCACTTCGACAGGACGGTATTGGATGTACAACTGATCGAATTTGGCTCTGTTCCAGCCCGAGTTATATCCCACGGCGCCTAGCGCATAGGTCGAATCGACAATGTCGGCAACCAAGCTGCCATCGATATAAGCGAGGATTCTGTTCCGATCGCATGCCAGCCTTAGATGATGCCACTGATCGGCATCGATCGGCCCGCCGGCAAGCTCTTTCGTTTTGGTAAGCAACTTCCACGTACCGTCTTTGTAAATATTCAATCTGTACCCGATCGGGATGTCCGCTTGCGCTTTTTTCTCGTAAGAGCCTCTTGCAATGATACCCGCATAACCGATCCCGTTGAACGCCTGTTCCTCGACGAATACGTTGGATGCGATCTCCCCGTCTTCCCATTCCGTGCCTTGAGCGACGAAGGTGAACGCGCACGCGTCCGGAATCCAATGAATGATGTCGTTGTTCAGCATTTGCCGGACGACTTTTCCTTCGCCCGGCGATTCGCAAATCTCGAACGCTCCGGAATTATCATAGAAGTATTTCGGCGACAGAGGCGCCTGGTTCAGGCTGTAGCTCTCGAAATCGTCGGAGTACACCGCCGGAAATGGAGTGCGGACGGGCACCTCATGCGAGCCCTTCATCTGGCCGGTTGTCGTTGTCAGCGTATAGATGCTGTCCGCATCCAACTCCAACGTAAAAGTCCCGTCGATGGGCGTCACCTCGTACCGCTTCGCCATTTGGTCCGTTCCATCCGATTTCCATACATGCAGTGTACCTACGCTTAGATGGGATAAGTGGAACGTAATGCTCTGCGCCGCATCCCCGTTCACGATTACGATACTATAATGTCCGCTGTCGTCCGGCTTCTTGAAAGTGCAATAGGCGCCGTCGCCCGGCAGCAATCCGCAACCGCCGTCCAGGTACTTCCATCCGGGTTGAACGAATTGATTGAAATGCGCCGCCGCCCATATGGCCGGCCATACTTCATAATAACCCGACCAGGGCTCGGTCGCTTTCATCAGACCGACGTTGCAGAAACACGCATTGTCCGGCATCGAGGCGATCGGGCACCACATGTTGACCTTCACGATCCGTTGCCGGATATAGCAGCGCAATACGCTCTTGGCCATGTACAACGCATTGCTCCACGGCTTGCYGCTTAACGAGAAGTCTTCGCCCGACCATAAGGGAACACCGCAATTCCTGGCATTCGGTCCGGCCAGATCCGAATCATCCTTGGGGCTTCGCATATAGCTGTCCGCATAGTGAACGCTCACGGCGGATAGCGTATCGCGGAATTCGAGATCGTCGATCAAATCGTCGCAGAACGCCCAGCCCGGGTGCCCTCCCTCGAGGGCAACGATGCGGATATGCGACAGTCCATTCCGGTCGAGAGTCGGTCTCAAGTTGTTGACGACCCAGTCCCTGTCGTAGTTTCTCTCGTTCCAGCAACCGCCGATATAGTTCATCTCGAGGCCCCAGCTTTGCGCGCCTTTGATGAACGCGACGATGTAATCCGCATTATCCTGCGTCCACGGCTTGTTGTCGGCGAACCAGCCCGGCATGCACCATTCCAGCGCATCCAATTCGATGGCGGGGTTTCTTCTTCTGGCCTCGCTCATCAGCCAATACTCGTAGCCCCGATTATAATTGGGATGGGACATCTCGTCTCTCGTTCTGGCGAAGCTCGGCTCGGAGCCGCAAGTCGTGTTGCCGTCCCCGCCGATCTCCGTCTTCAAATAAGCGAACGACGCTCCGAATCCCGGCTTGAACAAATAATCCAATATCTCGCTGCGACAGGGCTCCGGGTAATCGATTAGTAAACGGGAAGATCCGCCGGCGCTTACGGCGCCGATCCCGCCGAAGGCAAGTCCTTCCTCGCGGCCGTCAAGCCGAATGGTCAGGCTGGCGCCGGTTCCTGATTGAATCGCTGCAGTCATCTGTCATTCTCCTTTGTCGTTAAATCCCGCTTTGACGTTTACTTGCCCACGACTACCGGTTCCTTGCCGTATACATTGCGAGGAATCGTTTTGCTAATCTTCCATTCAATCTTGCCTGCAGGCGTGTTGGCGTAATCTTTATATTGCTTGTTGAATTCCTCGATCGTCTCGTTGTCGTGACCCCGTACTTTCATTTCGTCTAGGAAATGATCATAAGCCGCATTAAAATCATTGTCCGACTTCGCCATCATCATCTTGGCGAAATATTTAAGCCGAATGTCGTTTTGAATAGGCGTATACTTTTCAATATTTCCGCCGATGATCGGAATTAAGTTGTTCCATACCGGATTCGGCGTAATGAAACCCTGCTCCCAATTGAGTTGTTCGGCTTTGTACATTTCCGCATTCTGAACAGGGAATGGCGGTTCAAGCACCAAGATATGGGTTGAACTTACGCTTGCGATGTTTTTCCACCACCAGAAGCCGATATCCGTGACGTTTTTCATTGGATTCGTTCCACCCCAGAACTTATCGCTCATGAACACATCATCGTGCTGCACGGCTGCGCCATCCTTGACGCTATGAGCTCCAAGGGATTCCGGTCCCCATTCCATGATTCGGTATGCTTCTTCCGTCTGCATCCAATCCAGCGCCTTAAGCAAGAGATCGGGATTGTCGCTTTCGATAGTTACGCCGGTTCCGTTGCCGCCGAAAGGAGAGAGGTAAAGATACGGTGTCGGCTTAATTTCCGGGACTTGCGGCAGCTCCGTCATGCTGTACCATTCTGCCGGGAATCCGTTCTTCTCCAAATCCGCATACGTTGTTGTCGTCGGGAGTTTATTTTCCTGCAATACGAACGGATTCGGAGCACCCCATCCGCCGGTAAATAAGGCCCCGTAGCGCAAGCTATTCAGTTTTTCGTTATAAAGATCGTCCTTATGGTAAGTGGTCTCCGCATCCAAAATGCCTTCTTTGTACATCTTATTGAGCCATTGCCAAGCCTGCTTGAATCCCGGCATCCGATAATCCGGAAGCAATGTCCCGTCCGATTGCTCATTCCATTTCGCCGTGCCGAACATGGCCGTTATCATACTTGCATACGGAAAATTTTGACCGCCAATGGATAAGGGAATGATTTTACGGCCTTTATCGTCCGTCATCCCTTTGATTTTTCCGAGAAAGGTTTCCAGGCCTTCAAGCGTTTTGATCTCATCATTCGTCATTCCTGCGGTTTGAAGAAGATCCTGACGAATCCACAGCCCATCCGCTTTTCCGTTCCATGCCGAAGGTTCTTCCATAATCGCTTCGTATCCGGTCGGAACGAAATAGATATGTCCATCGCTGACTCTCCAGAAATCGATAATTCGTTTGTCTATTTTCGCAAGATTCGGATAATTTACGGGATCCTCAAAGTATTTGTCCAAAGGAATCAGCTTTTCCGCTTTGATTAACCGCGCCCAGATTTCGCTGCTGGCGCTTAAAGTAATCGCATCCGCAAGGCTGCCGCTCGCAAGCTTCAGATTCACCTGCTGCGCGACATCGCTGCCATTGCCGACTTCCACTTTATCCCAGACGATTCCCGACTTCTGCATAATCTCCTTGGTTCCCGGTCCATCCAGATTAATTGGGGTAGTCATCCCGGGATAATAGAGAGAAAAATGCTTGGAGCCTTCCGTGGGTTTGGACTTCGTTTCCGCCGAGGATGTCGCCGGAGAGCTTTGGGCATCCGTTTCTTTGGCGGAGTTCGTATTGTCGCTTCCATTGCCGCTGCATGCAGATAGAATGAGAGAAATGGATATCAAGGACCCGAGAACAACTGATAATACTCGCTTCATGGACTGTCCCCCTATACATAGTTTTACTGCTCGTTGAACATTATGATTAACGGATAAGCCATAATCCCGGTCGGAACCTTCGCAGGGCCCTTGCTGGGAACGAACCAAGGATTAAGCCGGCCGCATCATACCTTTTGACTCTTCATTCCTTAATGGATCCAATCATGACGCCTTTGACGAAAAACTTCTGAACGAAAGGATAAATAAATAAGATAGGCAACGTAGAGAGCATAATGGTGGCCATCTTGACCGATCTTGTCGTAATGGCATTTAGGTTATACATGCCTAGGATATTTTTAGTTTCCATCTGAGTACTATTGATCATGTTAATGGCATTGATATCGCTCATTATTTTCTGAAGATATGTCTGAAGAGGCTGGAGATCAGGGTTGTTTACGTAAAACGCGCCGGTAAACCAGTCGTTCCAATGTCCGACTGCCGTAAAGAGGCTTAAGGATGCCATTAACGGAACGGACAGAGGCAATACGATCGCGAAGAAAATTCTGCTGTATCCGGCGCCATCGATTCTTGCCGATTCGATAATGCTTTCGGAAAGATTGCTTTTAAATGAAGTCTTCATCACGATCATGTTCCAGATATTAAATAGACTTGGAATGATATACACCCAGAAGTTGTTAATCAGCTTCAGGTTTATTAATTGCAGGTAGTATGGAATGAGCCCACCCCCGAAAAGCATCGGAATAAAGAAGATCATCACCAACGTTTTCCTGCCGGGCAGCTCCTTGCGCGACAATCCGTATGCGACCATCGCGGTAACCAGCATCGATCCTGCCGTTCCAATGACGGTGCGCAGCACGGAAATCGTAAAGGCCTTATAAATCGCCGGATCCGTCAGAACGACTACATAGTTGCCGAGCGTAAATTCCCGAGGCCACCAGTAAATGCCCCCCTTGCTCGCATCCATTCCTTCGTTGAAGGAAAGAACGAGAATGTACCAGAACGGATAGATGAACAAGAACGATAAAAGGATGAAAAATACGGATTCAATCCATCGGGTGACTTTTTCTCCTTGGCTTAACCTGATTCTCATAAGTTGACTCCTCGCCTCATTGGATTACCAGATCCCTTCTCCGCCTAACCGTTTCGATGCCGTATTGCAAACAAGTAGCAGAAGGGTAGACAGAATGCCGGTCACCATTCCAATGGCGGTTGTCATCGAATACTGCGCCTGTCCGATGCCGAGCCTCAATACATAGGTATCGATGACTTCGGCAACCCCCATATTTGCAGCGTTGATCATCGGGTAGATCTGATCGATCCCTATGCTCAGCAGGCCTGGGATGGAAAGCACCATCATGATCGATATAATGGGAACCAACGCTGGGAGTGTTACATATCTCATCTGCTTGAATCTCCCCGCTCCGTCCATACTCGCAGCCTCATATAATTCGGGATTGATGGCCGTTATGGCCGCCAGATAAAGGATCGATCCCCATCCCACTTCTTTCCAGATACTRCTGATCAAGAACATAGGCCGGAACCAGGTTTCCGAACCCATAAAAGGGATCGGGTCTATGCCGAAGCTTTGAATGACGGAATTCACTGCGCCGCCCTGTATAGAGAGCAAGGCATCCAGAAAACCGAACACGACCACCCATGAAATGAAGTGAGGCAAGTAACTGATCGACTGTACCGTACGTTTAAACGCCACATTGCGAATTTCATTGATCAGAATGGCCAGGATAATCGGGGCGGGAAAGGTAAAAAGCAGCCTCAACATCGTCAACAAAAAGGTGTTCGCGGTTGCCTCCCAGAAATCGCTGCTGGCCATGAATTCCCGAAAATGATCCAGTCCAATCCAAGGACTGGCCCACATGCTCGTACCCAGATTGTAGTCTTTGAACGCCAATTGCAGACCTAGCATGGGGATGTAGTTAAAGAGAACGACAATAATCACTCCAGGTAAAATAAACAAATACAACGGAATCATGCTTTTCATTCTAACGAAAGAGGTTCTACCGCTTTTAAGCCCCACCGTTTCAGTGCCTGTGCCCACCTGAATACCTCCTGCTCATGCGACGGCCCGGATTTAGAGCCTGATATCGCTTTTTAAAAAAAGCGCTTACAACATCGCTTGTTTTCGACTTCAGTTTCATTATAGTTTTCCTGTTGCAACCCGGGCAATATACGAACCGCATGATTTATTATACGATTTCATCAATTTGGCCGAGAAGCCGATCGTTGCCCTTGACTAGGAATTGCGGAAATCTTTGGGCGATAATCCCGTGTATCGTTTGAAAATATTGCTGAAATAGGCTGGATTCTGATAGCCTACGTGCTCCGAAATTTCGTAGAGCTTGAATTGCGGATCTTTCAGCAGCTCCTTCGCCTTTTCGATCCGAAGCCTGGTCAGGTACTCCGTAAAGGATTGCTTTAATTCGGCCCGAAGGAGGGTCCCGAGATAGCTCGGGCTGAGGTATACTTTTTCGGCAGCATCATGCAGCGAGATATCCTCGCTGTAATGTTCACCGATGTATTCGAGCACGATCTGTATAATCGATCTGTGCCTGCTATTTTTACGTTTGGTTACCTGATCGCAAAATTGGATGAGGATTTTCTTAGTCTCCTGCAGCATCTGAAGAGTTCCGTTGCAGCTAAGCAGACGCTTCCACAGCTCCTTTTCGGAATCGAAATCTTGTCGAAGCGATTCGCCCATCTCGCCGATGATACGGATCGCGCTGCTGACAAGCTCCATGCAGATGCACCCGATCTCCGTTTCGGTGATGGAGTCGGATTCGATTAATTTGCGTATGATCAACTGGAACTTTTCGTCGATACTGCCGCCGTCTCCTTGCTGTAGGCTTGTCAGAATATCCTTGACCGATCTTTCGATCTCGACGCCGGATCCGGGCCATATCTTCTTCTCGCCGATGTCATACCAATAGATGATCTGCCCCGATCCGATCAGCAGTCTCTGGTGTATCGCTCTTTGCGCGAGACGGAAGCTATCCACGATCTCTTGCAGCGACTCGACAGCAGGACCGATGCCGATATTGATTTTGCAGCCCAGCTCGCTCTCTACCTCCGGATGGAATCTCTCCAGTCGTTGTTCAAGAATTCGATTCGGGCTCGACTGGACAGGGAATCGTACAATAAGAATCGTATCGCCGCGGGAGGTATGGACTTCTTCCATAATGTCGCCTAACGCATGTTGGGCTATTTTTCTTATTTTCAAATGTTCGAGTTCCCTATTCTCTTCAATGGCGCTTGGCAATCGTTCGCCGGTGTCTCTGTTAACAATAAGGACGGCATGGGATACGGCCATTTCGAACATTTGCAAGTATCGGGAACGCTTGATAATATCCTCTTCGGTTCCGGCATGCCCATAGATCAACTCGTGCAGAAAATTTTGCCGCGCAAAAGGAAGAAACTCCCTGAGCTTTTCGCGCAGCTGCGAATCCTCCTCTTGTTTTTGCAAATGACTGAAAAAAGAATGTTTAACCTGGTCAAGAACTTCGGCGAGCTGCGAAAAATCAATCGGTTTGACTAGGTAGGCCTCGATGCCGATATCAATCGCGGTCTTGGCATACTCGAATTCCTCATACCCCGATACCATGATGATCCGAAGTTCATGGTTAAGTTCCCGCATGGATCTGCACAGTTCGAGCCCGTCCGCACCAGGCATGCGGATATCCGATATCATCAGATCAGGAGGGGTGTCCGCGGCGAGTTCCAATGCCTGCCGAGCGCTCTCGGCCTCCCCCGTGACGACCATCTCGTACGCGTTCCAGTCGACATGCCTAATAAGCCCGCTTCTCTGGCCTTCCTCATCATCTACAATCAGTACCTTTATCATAAAGAACCCTCACCCTCTCATTGGAATCAGGACTTCCACGGTAGTCCCTGATTCGATGATGCTAGTTATGTTCAAACCATAGTGCTCACCATAATGCTTCTTGAGACGATCGTTGACGTTCCCCAAGCCAAAGCCTCGCCGTTCCTTGCTTCCGTTAGATTCGTTCAGCAGTTCGGCAATCGCTTCGCTAGTCATCCCGCATCCGTCGTCGATCACTTGCAGAGAAAGCGATTCATCCGTTCGTCCGGCTTTAATCGTCAGGCTGCCACGGCCGGATGTGTGCACGAATGCGTGAGTCAGCGTATTTTCTACAATAGGCTGAAGCGTCATCTTAATGATTTCATAGTTCAGGATATCGCTATCTATCTCGTACCGGATCTGTACTTTATTCGGATACCTAATCTGATGTATTTCGAGATAGGCCCGGACGTGCTCAAGCTCGTCTTTGAGTGTCATCATATCCTTGCCGCGGTTTAGGGAAAGCCTGAAAAAACGAGACATGGCATCGATGACCTTGTATATCGCTTCGGATCCGATATCCATGGCCATATATTTCACCAGCGCTAGCGTATTGTACAGAAAATGGGGATTAATCTGCGCCTGCAGCAAACGAAGCTCCTCCTGTTCAGCCCAGGATCGGGTATCGGCTAGATCTTTCACTGTCAGGTCAAGCTGCTTGGACATGGAGTTGAATTCGTTTTCCACGGCGGCCAGTTCATCATTCTCGCGGATATGGACCTGCATCCCGAAGTTCCCGTTACGCACCTCGCGAATGCTTTTTAACAAGCGTTTGAGCCGACCGGTCACATTGATCCCGAAGTGGGTAAGCACGGATAGGGAAAGTACGACGAACAATAAGCTTACGATAATTGCGATATTTCTGATTAATCGAATTTTATGCCATAACTCTTCCTGGCTGACGACCGCAATTAATCTCCAGCCGAGCTTGTTCGTCTGATACACGACAAGACTTTGCTTTCCGTCGATTTTCGTAAACATCCAGCCGTTATTATTGCGATATACGGTATCCAGATAGGGCTTTTCCTCCGCTATAGCCCCCGCCTCCACATTGCGCGAAACGGACAACACTCGTCGGTTTTGGTCCAGCAACATAATCTCGCCGTGTTTGTCCTGCAAGGGGTTCGTGATTTGCCCAAAAACGGTTCTACTGGAAATTTCGAATTTGATAAGGCCATAATTTTTATCTTCCAGATAATCTTTAAGCCAGACGCTGACATGCAGGTTGGGGTCTCCCGGCGTTCGAACGTCGACATACCAATAGAAACTTTGGCCGGGCGAATTCGCCATCGCTTCGTACCATGGCTCCTTGTACGCTCTCTCCAGCTTGAATACGCTTCCAAGGTCTTCGGGCAAGGTGGGGTTATCCTGATAAATACTGATCCTTCTCATCGGGAAATAGGTGCTCACCCTTTCCATCAGAGAATTGATACTTTGAAGGCTGTCCACCATATCCGACGCATCGGTATACTCTTGCGTCAGCGCGGCGGCAAGCCTAGGATCGAAAGAGAGCTGCGCCAAGATATTCTGGTATCCGGTAATCCTGAACTGTACGTTTTCATTCAATTGATTAACCATGCTTACCAAGGAATCGCGGCCTTCATTTTGTGCCAAAGGAAGCGTAGTCGAAAATAAGAGGATCCCCACTGTTAATACCGGAAAAATTAAAAAAACGAAGCATTTGATGAGCAATCTCTGAAGCAGTCCGATGTTTCTCCAGCGCCTATGAATGCCGTGAAATACTCCCGTGGTTGTCACCATATGCTTGTCCAATTGAATCGAAATCATCTCCTTAAGCTTATTAAAGGATGCCTTGATGCCTCTTACCTCGTTGCGAGCGCTTCCATTGACATTGTCTTTTCATCTTATATGAAATTTGTCACAACGGATAGCCATCTGACTTGTACTCCAATTTATTATTTTGCGGGATCGTTTTCTTACTTTTTAGTGGAAATCGATTTTCGTGATATTGCACTACATTCTTGCTGTCATACTTAGCGTTCGATAAGAAAGATAAATAGCCTCGTTTTACTCGGTTATTTATCGGACAATGTTCTTGTCATCCGAAAATCAAAGATAATGAAACTGCCAGTCGCACCGGCAGCTTCGTGAAATCATTCATTTAACAGATTCCGCTATGCGAAGAAGTGTATTCAATGTTACTTTGCTCTCTACTCGAGTATCTACTGAAACACGGTATTGCCAACCGTTTTTTTCAAACACCAGAATGTTGAATCCATACATTGACTTATGGCTTTGAGTAGTAAAGAAAAGTGCTTGATTCCCGTCATTCAGTTTATATTGTGTTATATTTCTTAGTTTTCCATAGTTCAATTTCTGCTCAATTGGTCTTACATCAATATTGTAATGATTCATGCCTTTTTCTTCATGAAGGTATTCTATTTGAAGTTCATCATTAATATTTTCCTTGTCATTTACACATCTACCTAAATGATGAGTAAATGCAATTGGGGGTAATTTAATTGGCATTTTTATTTCTCTATGATGAAGCATTTCACACTTCTTTAATGCATCTCCGACCGATGTGTAGCCATTTTCGAAATAAGGCTCCTCAAATTGAGGAACATCATTTTTTGGTTCAATACCGGATGCATATATAGGGGGTGTGAACAAGTTGCAAATTAGTACATAAATTAAAAGAAGTCGGTTCATGAATATAGCACCATCCAGTTTTAATTTTGGATAGTTTACCCATCGACATATTCGTTTAAACGTACTCATTCCTCCACATCA
The DNA here is from genome assembly GCF_056402455.1 of Paenibacillus sp. P4_A7. Taxonomy (NCBI): domain Bacteria; kingdom Bacillati; phylum Bacillota; class Bacilli; order Caryophanales; family Paenibacillaceae; genus Paenibacillus; species Paenibacillus sp. P4_A7. The sequence goes on from NZ_JBFUHJ010000137.1 coordinate 11,445, forward strand.
ATCACCTCGTCAAAGGGTTAATCCAATTTATGGTGATCTGGATTTCCACGATGCTCGTTAGTCGTTAGTTGAATAAAAAAACATATTCATCAGCAATCGGATAACTTTCATGGCCTAATTCGGCAATCGGATAACTTTCTTGTCACAAAGTTTTGACAAGAAAGTTATCCGATTAATTAAAAAAGCCGCGCTTTCCGCGGCTATTTATCGGACAATGTTCTTGTCATCCGACAGTTAACTGAGCAAAGGCTGCCGGATCGATCTGCAAGCAGCCTTTGCTTGTCGTTATTAAGGTGGGGGTTTCTTCGGCGGGATTTTCATCGTTCGCTCCCGTAAAGAAGTAAAGGGCAACCGATCGTATTGGTCGGTTGCCTTTGTGTCTTGATTGAACTAACGTTACCCGTTAGCTTAATCCGAGCTTTAAATCGTTCAAGAATTCCCTTGAAAACTGTTCCATTTCTTCATGAATACTAATTGCTTCTGGTAGATAACACTTCCGCTTCCCCAAAATCCTTTCCTCGATTATCTTGATTGTCTCCTCAATAGTTTGCCCTCTTGCAGAACCAGTGCATAATGATTTGACAATAAGAAACGTCTTCCCACCTTCAATTAGGTGTGCATCATGAAGAAGTTTTCCTTCAAAAGTTTCAGGAATCTCGTTTGCATGGGATTCTATGGATACCTCAAGAATCCGTTCAATTCTCTCCTGCCTAATACCGTTATTTATTAAATAATTTTTGATTTCTTGTTCCGCAACATGAATCATGCCATGAAAGTAACACCCGTACTTCACCAATTCCATATCCACCATTTCAGGGGGATAAAGGGCAACCAATTTCTGCGCAGACTTATAAAAGCGTTCTATATGAGAAATGTTGTGCATGATGTCCTTTTCTTTGTAATAAGGATTGACGAATTCAAGTAATGTATCCAAATTCTACACCTCTCTTAACTTACTGAACTACTTCCTAATTCTCCATATGCAGAAAAAAGCCTTTTATATTTTTAATGTTGTGTCCACAACTTTCATATTAAACTGCCCGTTAGCATTCCTGTAGAGCGTTAAATTTCCGCTTTGCAAAAAAACGAGCGCCTCGGTACGATGGAAGTACGCAACGGGTCATAGCCCTAAAAATTCCATCATCCAGGAGGACGCTCTATTATGAAGTTTAAATCGCAAGCGAGACAAAATCAGCTCATTGAAAAAATTACTGCTCAGCATTTAGTTGTCGGGATCGACATTGCCCAGCAGATGCA
>NZ_JBFUHJ010000138.1:0-12667 GCF_056402455.1 Paenibacillus sp. P4_A7
CATTGAGATTAACCCAACCAGGAGTTGTCAAATCACCTACAGGCTCCATATCCCAGTAAAGCGGTTCATTGGCGAAGAAGCTATGATTAGAGCTAGTTTCCCATCCGATCATATCAGGATGCTTTTCCAACGCAGCACCAAGGAACGGTCCTATCAATTTAAGAGCTTCTATTGTTGGCTTGCCTTTCACAGCTTGCCAGTCAAATCCAGTTTCTTTAAGAAGATCTTCGCGGAAGATAAAGCCATTGCGCTTGGCAACGCCCCATTGCTGATAATTGACAACTGAGTAAATTTTACCGTCTACTTTCGCACCATCCCATAGACCTTGAGGGACGCGGGCATACGTTTCCGGCGCAAGCTTGGGAAGTAGATCAGTTAAGTCTGCATAAGCACCTTTGGCGGCGTTTTCAAAGTAATTAATTCCACCCCAGTATGCAGTAAAAGCAAGATCCCAGTCATCGCCAGAATTAATCATCAAATTCATTTTTTCAGCATATGTGCTGCCGTCAACCATAATGAAATTCAATTTGGCATTGATTTTTTCACCAATAATTTCGTTAGCTTTTTTCATAATACGCTCAGACTCATTGACAGGCGAGTTCATCATGTAGAAGTTAAGTTCAACGAGTTCTTCTTTTTCTTTCTCTTTTTCTGGAGCCTTTGTCGCAGCAGGTGAAGCCGTAGGATCGCCGTTAGCAGCGTTCGGTGTAGCCTTTGAACAGCCAGACACGATCATCGTGAGAAGCAGTGTTAAGCTGATCAACATCATAGAAAATTTTTTCATCGATATCCCCCTAAAATTTTTAATTTATTCTCAACTAGATGTCTGTAAAAATTATTCTTTTACAGCACCTATTGTTAAGCCTTTTTCAAAATACTTTTGTAAAAATGGATACAATAATATAATTGGACCGATGGCCAGAACACAAGTAGCCATCCGTGCACCTTCACTAGGAAGCATGCCGATAGCGGCTTCCATAGATTTAGAGGCTGCTGCATTGGCTTGCAAATAGCCGATATTGTTCATTAAAGATTGCAGTAAATATTGCAAGGTATACAGCTTCGGCTTTTCGATATACAAGGCAGTGGTCATCCAGTCATTCCAGTAAGAAATCGCGGTGAACAGACCTATAGTCGCAAGTGACGGTTTAGAAAGCGGAAGTGCAATACTGAAAAAAGTACGAATTTCACCTGAACCGTCTATGCGTGCAGATTCGAACAAGGAACTAGGAATCGATTTGAAAAAGTTTTTCATAATGAGCACGTTAATCGCTGACACAAGAAAGACGACAATGAGTACCCAGATCGTATTTTTAAGATGCAAATATCGTGTAATTAAAATGTAGGATGGAACAAGTCCGCCATTGAACAGCACGGGAAGGTACACGAATAAAGTGAGTGCATTACGATAGGTAACCTCAGGTCGTGTCAACGAATACGACAGCATCGAAGTAACAAGTAAATGCAGCAGCGTTCCGACAACGGTTACGAAGATCGTAACGCCGTATGCATTGGCAATCGAGCCTGCTCCGCTAAAAACGTATCGATAAGATGAAATATCGAACACTTTGGGAAATAAATGATATCCGTCAACCATAAGCGACTTTTCAGATGTAAACGATATCGATACAACCAATAGCAACGGAACAATACAAGCTAGTGCTGATACAATGAAAATGAGATGAATCATAACCTTTGAAAGATGAAGCTTTCTTACTACCATGGAACTCCCACCCTCCTTCCTTCCTTTCTCTATGTTGAACGATTAAAATAATGCGCTGTCTGGGTCTGTTTTCTTAATAATATAATTAGAAATCAGGACAAGAACGAGACCAACCACTGCCTGATATAGACCAATTGCAGCTGACATGCCGTAGTCGTTCAGTTTTTTCAGAGAGCGGAATACAAGGGTGTCGATAACATCCGTTGCACCATATAGTGCTCCTGAATCATTGGTAATGGTATAGAATCCATTCCAGTCGCCTAATCCGCCATTGAATAACTTTCCTACCCATAACAGCGTAAGGACGATAATTATCGGTTTCAGCAGCGGCAGTGTAATAAATTTGACTTGCTGCCACTTCGAAGCGCCATCCAATTGAGCAGCTTCATAATAATCCGTATTAATCCCCGCGATCGCTGCTACATACAATACCGAATAGTAACCGATATTTTTCCACAGATAGGCAAAGGGAAGAATATAGCGCCAATAAGAAGGCTCACTGTACCAGTAAATAGCTTCTCCACCATTTGATTCGATAACATTGTTGACAATACCTCGGTCTACACTAAGCATACCGAACACAATATACTGGACTACAATCCATGAAAGGAAAACTGGCAGCAATATAGCACCTTTATAGGTGGCTGAGAGCTTTTTATTTTTCAYTTCGCTCAATAGAATGGCCAATATTAGTGCACCGAGAGTAACGGCAGCCATTTCTATAATATTGTAGAACAGGGTGTTGAACGTAACAATTTTCGCTGTTTCAGATTTAAAGAAAAATTCGAAATTTTTGAACAGCGGATCTATCCATGGGCTTCCAAATATACCATCGCGTGGGTTGTAATCTTTGAAGGCGATAATGACACCGCCCATTGGGATATAACACATGATGGCAATAAATAGTAGTCCAGGTGACATCATTAGATAGAAGGGAAATTGTTTTTTTGCGCTGCGCAGTGTTCGGTTATGAATTGGTTTTGCAACAAGTTTCATTGAGTTCACCCCCTTCAGTTGGATTGCGTTTCTGTCTTCCTTTATTCTAGGTACAAGGACCTCTTTGCTCAACAATCAAAACTACGGTTCTCTTTGTTTTTCTACACAAACCTAACTACAAAAAATAAGAAAATCTCCGAAGAATCATTAATCGTTGTGACGCTATAGGGCTAATTATGCTAGTATGCTAATATGTTAGTAATTGCAAGTACAGAGAAAATCGAAGTCGTATCAACTAGGAGGTCATAATGAAGCAAACGAGTGTAACAAAAAGAAGCAGTACGAGCTTTCTGCGTAAATCTTTTTTCTCTTTTCTAATTATTACGATTCTGATCACTGTGTTGCTTACTGTATTTTTGACCATAAATTATTTGCGTACGAGTATTTCAATGATTAACCGTTTTAATCATGAGCTGATTGAACATTACAATTACAGTATTACGTACCTAGATGAGACTGCAAAGAAATTGGGGAATACGCTGTACAGCGATAAAGATATTCTTCAATTCATTAATATGAAGAAAAATGATGATATGGTAGCGATTATGGCAAGCAAGGTCATTGATAAGCACTTTCTAACACTAAAAGATATCGAGAGCGTGTATCTTTACAATGCTGGTTTGGATGTTTTTTATTCATCAAGGACCGGCGAACGCCAACCAGCTTCTACATTTTCAGATCAGGCGATTGTATCACTGCTAACCGAGAAGAAATTTGTAGCTGAGTATAATGGTCGGCCCATTGTGACAGCGGTAGATGAAGCGACGCAATCGGCTGATACATGCTCCTATATATTATTTGAACCGGGAGAGAACGCGTCAGGCTTGAAAAATGCCATTGTCGTTAACATTCGAACGAAAACGCTTACGGATTCCATTCAAGCGATCAATGGTAATGACCCTGAAACGAAATCGTCCTTTTTAGTAGTGGATACGAATGGGTCTATTCTAAGTAAGGCGCTCACATCAGAGTTTGAAGATAATAGGAGTGATGTACGCGCATTAAGCCAGCAAGTACATGAACTTGAAAGCAGCAATAATCAGATAAGAAAGATTGGCGGAATCAGTTACCTTGTATCAAGTAGTAAAAGTAATGCAAACAACTGGTACATCATGGGCCTTACTCCTGTTAAAGAAACGTTTAAAGAGGTCATTAAGGCATCATTTATGTCTGTAGGTATCGTAGTTGTTATATTCATAATTTGTGCAATCATTTGTTTGTATTTGGCTCGCAGACTGAACTATCCGATTCAAGCGATTACGAAAATGTTGAATGGCGAAGCTCCCGAAAAAAATGACAAAGTCGTTCAGGATATGGAGGAATTCGGATTTATTTTGTCTGTATTCGAATCTATGAAGGAGAAAAATCAAGAGCTTGACAGAATAATCCATGATGCAGGTTATGCTGTCAAAGAAGATTTTCTCAATGCATTATTAAGTGATAGCAACACACATTCCAAAGACAAAGTGCTGGGGAAATTGAATGACATCAATCTGGATTATATCGCCACGAGTCAGTTGTGCATGTGTGTCATTAAAATTGATAATTACAGCCAATTTGTATCTGTGAACAGTCAGAAGGAACGATGGGCACTACGCTATGCTATTTTGAATATTGCAACAGAACTGGCAGAAGACCACGGTGTGTGCGAAATCTTCAGCTGTGAGCCCGATAAATTCGTAGTGCTTATGGATTGTTCCACAGTAACCCAATATAAAGTGCTGCAGGAGAAAGTGGAGCAATATTTGCGCGAGGTGCAAAGTAATACACTCAAGTATCTCCGTATTTCTTTATCAATGGCGTACAGCACGATGTTTCAGGGGCTCGAGCATTTGCCTAGCACGTACAATAATATGAAGGACTCCATTTTGTTGAAGATGCGCTACGGACATGGCTCTATTATTACTCCTTACATGATGGATGAAATCAACACGGATAATATCCACATCTCCGTCAAGAAAGAGGAGCAGTTAATCGAGAAAGTGCTCGAGGGCAATTATGAATCTGCTGCTGCAACCTATCAAACGATAAGCCCAATGCTATATCAATACACGTACAATGAAATTGTGTATTGCATTGTTCATTTGATTTACAGTACTTACTCCAGTGTGCTAAGTAAGATGCCTGCTGTGAAGGATAGCCAGGATTTTACTTTACAGCAGTTTTTACGCGGAATCCAAAATGCAGAAGTAAGTGCAGATATAGACAGCGTGATGGATGCGTTTTTACAGAAGCTATGTAATAAGGTAGGGGCTCTCAAAAATACATCTAATAGTAATGACCATTTGATACAACGCGTGATCGGAATTGTCGATCAAGAATATTCCAACAGTGAATTATGCCTTAGCTTTATCGCCGAAAAACTACGGCTATCATCGAACTACATCGGCCAAATATTCAAAACAGCACATGGACAGTCTATTGCGCAGTATATTTTCGATACGCGAATGCAAAAGCTGGATGAATATATGCGTAATACGCAATTGCCTTTAACGTCCATTATCGATAAGGTGGGACTAGAGAGGAATAATTATTTTTATACGCGCTTTAAAAAGCATTTTGGAATGTCCCTGAGTGAATACAGACTGCAGCTGGGGCAAGAAATAGATCATGAAAATGATATGACCGTTTAATAGTAGATTTGCTGCTGAAGAGCCTAATTCCATTGCGGAATTGGGCTTTTTTTTGCTTGAAAGACATCGGCTATAACGAGCTCCGGATCCAATTTCATCTGATCGTAACGGAATGGAGTAAATGCGTAACCATCCATTTCTTTTCCTCCAGCCAGCGGACTGCAAATGCCCAGCACCTGCTCGGCGCTGGGCATTCAGTATGAAACTCTATTGATTTCTGCCTGTTAAGATCTCTTCCTTATGTGGATCCGGCCATGGTGAATCATAGCTTGGAAGGTTCGCATAGCGGGTTAAGGAAAGCTTCGGTCGACACCCCGTACCAGGGGCCAGCTCGATGCTAAGCCACTTATCACCCACAGCCGAGCGCTGAATCTCCTTGCCCTGCTGGTTGAACATGACCGCTTCTTCGAACTGGTGCTCTCCGAACGGTAATTGCGCTATTCCCTATCCGCTGCGGAGCGCGGGCCAACATCGGACAGATCAATCGGTTGAAAACCGAGTGCGAAAGCAGGCGAATCCTCCTGCAACATGAAGTTTCTCCCTGCCGGGTCTACTAGAAGTGGGTCGGCATGAACGGAATGTAGATCATAACCGAGCTGTTTCATATCCTCCAACGATCGCGGGTCCTTCAATGAAAAATTCGCCCGTTCATCGTGATGTTGATTGCCAAATACCAACTCATTGCCGGAGATGTCCCAGAACAAGTTCAGATCGCTGTAAAATCCCTTCTTGTCAAAATGGCCGGAATAGCCGGTGACAAACATAGGCTGTCCATCGGAGATGAAAATGTTCTTCTCGAACGTGAAGGAACGATGAGCCTCCACTCGGCTAAGGGCCGACTGGCCTTCGCGGCCGAAAGCGAATATATTGTTGCGCACGATGTTTTCCCGACCGTAATGCTGATGGAACACTTGACTGCTTGTATTGAAGCATATGTTGTTCTCGATAATAAGATGAGCGCTCCCTTCGTCCGGATAAATCGCCCAGCCGCCGTAATTGCATTTTTCAATATCATGAATGAGATTGCCGCGAATGACCGTACCCGGCTGGACACCGAGGGTATATATTCCACCCATATCGCTAAGAAGGCCATGACCGATATCGTGAATATGGTTTTTCTCGATCTTGTTGTCCTTCGATACATTCTCGCCATAGCCCCACACCCAGCCGCAGGAAATCCCCGTGTAATAGAGATCATGGATATGGTTGTGCGAGATGACATTGCAAAATGAATGGACGGAGAGAATACCGCAAGCACTGTGAAAAATACGCCCGCCGGCATGAATATGATTATCCGTGATGCGGTTGCTTCCCGTTCGCAGCAGTATGGAGCCGCTGGCATCCGCCCCGTCCAGCTTGATCCCGCCTGCCCCCATATCGGCAATCGTATTGCCGACAATCCGGTTAGACGTACAGCCCTCAGACAATTCGATGCCGTACCAGCCGATTCTCTCGATCCGGCAATCCTCAATCGTACAATAACGGGCTCCGCGCATATGGATCACGCCGGGAATATGGAAGTCTGCTTGTGGAGCAGCGGCAAAATCAATACCTGGCAGCTCGAAGCGTTCCCCGCCTCCCTTAGGCTGAACCCAATCCGTGTGCGCAAATGTCAATCCTTTGAATGATACGTATTCCACGTATTTCTCTTCTTCCGGCTTGCCCGCAAGCTTCAGCAGTTGATGAGCCGAGCAAGCGACAAACTCCGTCTCCTCCAAGATTTCACCAGGAAGTGGGATGTAATAAACTTTACCGGTGGCACGGTCGAGATACCACTGACCTTGATCAGTTAAGGCTTCGAACACATTCTCCACATAATATTTAGCGTAGCGCTTGGCAACATCGTCTTTGAGCACAAACATGCTCTTCCGGCTCGACTTCACCTCTCCTGATAACGGGTTGAAGGATTGTACCGGCATTCTTTCCTCGATCCAGTAGTGCAAGGCGACGATATCCACGTCATTCATATTGCGCCAAGACGCGTCGATGTCGCCCTGTGCGCATACGAACGTATCCGTTCCTGCAAATAGTTCACTGGTCATCCCTTCGTTATGAATTTCAGTTCCCGGCACATTCTTCATCCAGTAAAAGCCCTGTTTGGGCAGACGTGTCCGCATGCGGCGCTCTCCGCCTACGAACAACTGCCGAAAGTAATGATTTCCTTCGGCACCCCCCGGCATATCGGCCACCCACATCGCAATGCCGCCTACCGTCTCCTCCCGCCAGCCACTTATCCGAACACCCCCATCCACTATAGGTTGTTCTCCGGGATAGGCAGCAAACGTGACGGGGGCCGAGTCCTCCGGTGTAAATAAGATCGGCTCCGCTTGATAGTAATGACCACCGCGAAGCCAGACCGTAATCGGTCCCAAGAGCCTAGCAGATTGCTTCATTCTTCGAATGGTATCCCGCGCTCCCGCGATCGTTGCCAAGGGCCCATCCGTTTTATCCACATTGGGCTCCGGCTGTCTGCCCGTCCAGTTATCGTTGCCTTTTGTAGAAATATACAGATCATTCTTACTCACTTGTTCTCTCTCCTTTCGAAAGTCATGGCTTTATCAACAACAGCTGCAAAAATAGATTCACGTACCTGCATTAGGGGTTCCCGGCAGCTTAACGGATGCGCTACGTTGCCGGGAACCGGATGTTAGTACTTCGATAAGGCTGGGCTATATTGGTTCTACTCTTTATATTGACGATTGTAACCTTGCTGATAAATTTCCAAATATTTCTCCAGTCCAATATCACTCAAACTTTTTACATATTTATCCCAATCATTGTCCAGACTCATGTCTCCTGTAATGAAGCGAATCGTTGATTCTATAACATAGTTGGCCAACTCGACCGATATCGTCTGAATTTGTTGGCTTTCTTCAGCAAGAAGCTTGATCGGCGGAAGTACAGATAATGAATCGTTCTGCGGAATATACGGCTCATATTTATTTTTTGTTTCTTCAAGCAATAATTTCTCAAGCCCCTCTATCGCAAAAAGATCGACGTTCGGATCTACTGCTTCACCGAAACGGTACTCATCTGGTGCATAGTTGATTCCATTCTGCATGAGTGATTCATTCTGCGGTTCTTCAATATACGGAACAATCCTTTTCGTTAAAGCTGGTTTCCCGTTCAATCCTACATCCCCCGGTTCAGGGTCGTCCCATCCTATTCCTTTCATCCCCATTCCTTTCATTCTAGCTCCATCTAGACTATACATGTAGTCAGCCCAACGAAGTGCAGCTTGCGGATTTTTGCTCGTTGCCGGAATATAGAACGCTCCTGGGACCGCGGCATCATACTTGAAGTGAGTCGCGTATCGGACGCCTTTCGGGCCTTCCAGCGGCGCCAGTGTGACGTAATTCTTATATCGCTCTGGGTTGGATGCCGCATCTATAATGTTAACATTCGCTCCAGAAGCGAAGGCACCCAATATTTCAGCATCCGGATTGGCGGCCAATTGCCTCAATTGATCGTTATTTTGTGTGTATGAAGGATTATAAATCAAACCCTCTTTATACAATTTCTGAGTATATTTCAAACCTTCGCGGAACTCCGGCGTATTGACAATCGTTTCTACATTGCCGTCTTTGACGATAAGTCTCATATCGTTAGCACCATTGGTGTATGTAAACGCATTCATAATAAAGATGTTAGGATCTGAAAACCAGCCCTTGGCAGCTCCGGCAAACGGAATTTCATCGGCCTTGTTGTTGCCATTCGGATCATTCTCCTTAAACGCTTTCAATACCTGATAAAACTCTTCTGTCGTTTTCGGTTCTTTCAGTCCAAGCTTATCCAGCCAGCTTTTGTTAATCCAAAGCTTTTGCGCCATGCTGCAATGATAACAATCATTCCATGAAGGCAAGCCGTAAATACGTCCGTCCGTTGCCGTAATTACGCCGCGCATCGCATCATGTTTCTCCAATACTTTTTGGAAATTGGGAGCATACTCTTCAATCATGTCATCCAGCGGCAAAAACATCTTTTGATTGGCAGCATATTGCTCTTCATCAAATCTGACACCAAAAAACGCATCCGGCAAATCGCCGCTGTTTAAGATCAGATTCACCTTTTCTGTAGCAGAATCAGCCGGAATCATCTCCCATTCGATATGAATGTTCGTCTTTTCCTCGTACCACTTGATGAAACTATTCGTTTTGAAATCGATGATCATCGGATCTTGTACGACAAGGAATTTGAGCGTCGTCTTATTTTTTACAATCGGAAATCCCTCTCCGGCAGCAACTTCGCTGTTCTCTCCGCCTGCATTACCGGAATTTGTGTTATTAGAAGAGCAACCTGACGCAATGATGGCGAAGACAAGGATAAATGTAACGAGCCAGTTCAATCTTTTATTCATATTAATAATGGCCTCCTCTAGTATTTCTTTTTATTATAAGACTTGCCCTCAAGCTTCTAGCCTTTTATAGAACCGATCATCACCCCTTTGACAAAATACTTTTGTACAAACGGATAAATGAGCAAGACTGGGACGCTCGCCACTACAATGACTGCGTATTTGAGCACATCAGCAAGCCCCTGCTTGCGCTGCAGCGCTTCAAAATCCTTCATCATCATAGGGTCTATATTATTGAGCACTAGAATGCTCCTCAATATAATTTGCAGCGGGAACAGCTCCTGTGAATTCAAATAAATAAGGGCACTGAAGTATGTATTCCAGTGGCCGACACCGTAATAAAGCGCCATTACAGCAATAATCGGTGCTGATAGCTTGACCGCGATACTGAGCAAAAAGCGGAAGTCGCCCGCTCCGTCAATTTGCGCCGCTTCATACAATTCCTGCGGGATCGTTACTTGGAAGAACGTCCTCGTAATGATGACATTCCACACGGACATCGCTGCCGGAATAATCAATGCCCAACGGGTATCGAGCATTCCTAAATTTTTGACAAGCAAGTAACCAGGAATCAATCCCCCTGAAAAAAACATCGTAAATACGAAAAACATCATCACGGCATTTCTTCCCTGCAATTCTTTGCGGGAAAGTGGATAAGCGGCAATCACCGTCATAATCAAATTCAGCGATGTGCCAATGACCATATAAAACAGAGAATTCATGAAACCGGTAATCAGCTGCGAGTTTTTGAAGACTGCGGCATATCCTCTCAAGGTTGGCTCCACGGGGAAAAACCACACTTTCCCTGCAATCACCGCATGCGGACTGCTGAAGGATGCGCTGACAACATACAGCAGCGGGTATGTCACCACAATAAAGCTCATGCATAAAAATAAATAAATGAATACGTCGAAAATCCGGTCTCCGACTGTAAGTTTGATCAGCCTGTTCATAATGCCTCCTTTCTCCCAAGTGCACGCTGCGATATCATATGCAGCACGTGGCCAACGACAACCTCATCCTGTTCCGCGCTTACCAGAGCCCGGAGTCTGTTAATTTTCTCGCCGTAAAATTGGCGATGACAAGCAAGATCAGATTAATAACCGAGTTGAATAAACCAATCGCCGTAGAAAAACCAAAGTTAGAGTTGACGAGACCCACTTTATACACATAAGTCGAAATAATTTCGGATGTCGACAAATTCAAATTGTTCTGCATCAAAAAGATCGTCTCAAAACCAACATTCATGATGCCGCCGCAGCTTAATACGAGCATGATGACAATGGTGGGCCGAATGCTCGGCAAGTCCACATGCCATATCCGTCTTACCTTACTGGCTCCATCTATAATACTTGCTTCCTGCAAATCTTTACTTACCCCAGCCAGGGCAGCCAAAAATATAATAGCGCCATACCCTGTTCCTTGCCAGAGCCCCATCGAGACATAGATCGATTTGAAATATTCGGGTTTACCCATAAAATTTATCGGATCTCCGCCGAATAGTCCGACAAACTGATTCACTAGACCGGAACGGGGATCCAGCACTTGCATGACGATCCCGACCAGAATGACCGATGATACGAAATAAGGCGCATAAGTTACCATCTGCACCGTTTTCTTGAATAACCGACTTCGAACTTCATTCAGTGCAATAGCCAGCAGAATAGGCAGTGGAAAACCAGCTACAAGCGAAAATATGCTGATAAGCACCGTATTTTTAATGATTCTCCAGCTGGAAGGTGAACTGAAAAACTGTTCGAAATGAGCAAGACCCACCCACGGACTGCCGAGAATACCTTTAATCGGCTGAAACTGTTTGAAAGCAAGAGCTACCCCATACATAGGAGCATAACTGAAGAGAGCGACATAAATAATTGGCGGTAAAAGTAAAACATACAATGGCCAGTGAGTACGCATTTTCTTGAAAACGTATGCGAATTTTGATTTTGAAGGCGGCTGATACTGGGATTTACTCAAAACTGCTGTATCCGTTTTCATAATTATTTGTCACCTCCTTCCCTTCCTCAAATTTAATATCAATTTGCCACTCAAAAATATCAAGAGCAGCCGGATTACGCAACAGTCATTAATTAGAGGGCGGACATTTTTTCGTCAGGCATAAAATTTGAGAGGTACAGTTCGCGGAATTCACAGCGGACACTTCTTAATAAGCGGACAAGGTGAAACGGCTGTCGCCGTCCTTATGGCGGTGGCGCGTTTCATTCCGGAGAAATATAGCGAAAGTATGGCAAAATGATATACTTTCCTATATTTCAAAAAAGGCGTCCACTGTTTGGTCTTATGACCGCACAGTGAAGCGCCTTTGGTTTCATTCAAAATTTGAGATAAGTCGTAGGAGGAACCCCCATCACTCTTTTGAAAGCTCTACGGAATGTTCGATCACTGCAGTATCCAATCATCAACGCAACATCTTTGACCTGTGCCTGCTGACCCTGGAACAACTCACAAGCACGTTGTATTCGTAAACTTTCCACGTAATCGCTAAAAGTCATCCCCAGATGATCTTTAATAAATTGGTACATTGTCGCTTCCGTTGTTCTAAATTCTTCCGCCACCATGAACAGGGTTATATCGTCACGCATATAGTTCTGGTGAATGAAGTTCTCCACTTGATCCCGCAGCTCTGTTTTGGCAGATTGGTTTTTCACATGAACAACTTCACAACAATCCAGATACGCTTCACCGATCCGTTGGAAAAGTTCCTCGATGCTGTCTTTTCTCTGCAATTCTCCGATGGTCAGTTCACCAATTGCTGTATCTTTTGTTTGGTCCAACCCTCTGGATACCGAACCAACCATCAAATAGAGTAGCTGCTCCGCATTCGGTACGGTTAAGTTCCGTTTTTCGAAATTTTCTGTGTACAAAAGCGCTAAGACATGCTCGACATCCGTTCGATTACCCGATTTAATACTATTAATCAATCTTAGCTCTAGGTCAATC
>NZ_JBFUHJ010000139.1:0-12609 GCF_056402455.1 Paenibacillus sp. P4_A7
GGATACGACCATCAGCTACAAGCTTTTCTAGAGCAGTGCGGGCAATTTCGCGTCTGATTGGATCGAAACCAGACAAAATGACCGCTTCCGGTGTATCGTCGATTATGAGATCGATACCGGTCAATGTTTCCAAAGCACGGATATTTCGGCCTTCACGTCCGATAATACGGCCTTTCATTTCTTCATTAGGCAAAGTTACAACGGATACCGTTGTCTCAGCCACATGATCTGCCGCACAACGTTGGATTGCTAGCGAAATAATGTTACGTGCTTTTTTGTCAGCTTCTTCTTTCGCTTGCTGCTCGATCTCTTTAATCATTTGAGCTGTTTCGTGTCGAACTTCCTGTTCAACGTTTGACAAAATAATCGATTTCGCATCTTCAGTCGTTAAGCTAGAAATTCTCTCTAGCTCACTAAGCTGCTGCTTGTAAATCGTATCGATTTGCTCTTGCGTCTCTTCGATCCGCTTCTCTTTATTGGCTACAATCTCTTCTTTGCGTTCTAGCGCTTCTAACTTTTTATCCAGCGACTCCTCTTTCTGTACCAAGCGTCTTTCTTGACGTTGGACTTCGTTGCGTCGCTCACGAATGTCTTTCTCAGCTTCGGTACGGAGTTTATGGACTTCGTCTTTCGCCTCTAGTACGGTTTCTTTTTTCTGTGCTTCAGCTTCCTTCTTCGCGCTTTCCACGATTTGGACAGCAGCTTGCTCTGCACTAGAAATTTTAGCCTCGGCAATCGACTTTCGTATAAAATAACCAACGAAAAAGAAAATTACGCCAACAAAGAGACAGATCAAGATCCAAATAATTGGATTCATCTTGTTCACCTCCTTGTTGCATACACCAAGGCTCTGCTTGGGATGATATTAGGTTTTCAATCGGCTTCAATACCGTTTCATCATCAAACAATTTGACGAAAATAATCGTTTTGAATCAACTTTTGGAAGGAAAATTGATTCATGATAGAAAGAATACAACTTCATTTTATCTTTTCGTAAAATCAATTGTCAAGCAAAAGCCCATCATCTTCGTCGAACATCTCTATTTCTTCATTTATATCAATCGAATTAACCGCTTCTTTTACGATATCACCAGGGTAACCTCTACGTAATAAATAGCCCATCAGCTTACGTTTTCGGTCTTTTTGCTCTCCTTTTAGAGAGCGCCACTTTTTCTCGGCTGCTACTTTTGCTGAAGCTAGCTCTGATTCTTGATCGAGTGAATTTACAACCTCTGCGGCCGTATCCCTAGAAATACCACGCTGTTGAAGTTCTTGTTTGATCCATCGACGACCCTTCAGCCCATTTCGAAGTCGTTGTGCCGCAAATTGTTTGGCATAAGCATCATCATCAATAATGTGTTCACTTTCCAATCGATCTAGTGCATAGATAATATTATTTTCTTCAAACTCTTTGCGCATCAAATACTGCTCTAATTGCTTACGTGTTCTAGGCTTCGCTCCAAGATAATAGACAGCTAGTGCATATGCGCGGTACTGTTCGTCCTCTTTGCGTATATTTTCAACTTCTAAAGTTGTTAGCTGCTGCCCCTTCATTAACCGAAAACGAATTAATATATCTTCATGAACAAACAGTAAAGGCTCTTCCGCTTCGCAGAAGATGTGATACCGTCTACGTTCCTTTTTGTCTTGTTTGACTGACATAATCGTAAAGCTCGCATCGTGTTCATCATTCAYCACTGGTGTGGCCCCCTATCTAAACAAAACATCGCCTCCCTGACGGGACGGCGATGC
The DNA here is from genome assembly GCF_056402455.1 of Paenibacillus sp. P4_A7. Taxonomy (NCBI): domain Bacteria; kingdom Bacillati; phylum Bacillota; class Bacilli; order Caryophanales; family Paenibacillaceae; genus Paenibacillus; species Paenibacillus sp. P4_A7. The sequence goes on from NZ_JBFUHJ010000139.1 coordinate 1,753, forward strand.
AGGTACATCTATCATGTTTTACTATGGCTTAATCCAGATCTTCGAATTCTTCTTCGTCTGCATCTTTGGAGAAATCAGCTGGCGTTGCCGTAGCTGCCAAATTACTTGCTTCACGAATTTGCGATTCGATGATCGCGGCTGTGTCTTTATGGTCCTTCAAAAATTGCTTCGCATTTTCGCGTCCTTGTCCAAGTCGTTCGCCGTTATAAGAAAACCATGCGCCGCTCTTCTGAACAATTTCCATCTCCACACCGATATCAACAAGGCTTCCTTCTCTAGAAATACCTTCACCATACATAATATCGATCTCAGCTTGCTTAAATGGCGGAGCTACCTTATTCTTTACAACTTTAATACGTGTCCGGTTACCAACCATGTCATTGCCTTGTTTGATTGTTTCAATACGACGCACATCAAGTCGAATACTGGAGTAGAACTTAAGCGCACGACCGCCTGGCGTTGTCTCCGGGTTACCGAACATAACGCCGATTTTCTCACGCAATTGGTTAATAAAGATAGCAATCGTCTTCGATTTGCTAATTGCTCCCGAAAGCTTCCGCAAAGCTTGTGACATCAAACGTGCTTGAAGACCGACATGAGAATCTCCCATATCTCCTTCAATTTCTGCTTTAGGAACTAGTGCTGCAACGGAATCGACAACAATAATGTCAACCGCTCCGCTTCGAACGAGCGCCTCAGCAATTTCCAATGCTTGTTCGCCTGTATCAGGCTGTGAAAGCAGCAGTTCATCAATATTAACCCCAAGCTTACTTGCATATAGAGGGTCTAGCGCATGCTCAGCATCTATGAAAGCTGCTGTTCCCCCAGCCTTTTGAACCTCTGCGATCGCATGAAGAGCAACAGTCGTTTTACCTGATGATTCAGGTCCATAAACTTCAATTACACGTCCACGTGGCAATCCGCCTATTCCCAATGCGATATCTAGAGCAAGTGAACCGCTAGGCACGGTTTCTACTTGCATGTGTGTGGATTCACCCAATTTCATAATAGAGCCTTTACCAAACTGCTTCTCAATTTGGCGCATAGCCATTTCCAACGCAGCGCGACGATCCGACATCGATCCCACATCCTTCACTATTTATAATTTTATGATACCTTTTTTCGGACAGGTTGCCAAGCATTTTTTTCGAACATACATTCGTCTTTTTCGTGACACCTCCAAATTTAGACATAAAAAAAACCGCAGCGAAGTAATCTTCGCCACGGTTCTTCCGTAATTATCTTCTATTATAACATCCAATCAGCGATTGACAATTACTTTTTACATAATCATACAAAATAGCTTTTATCGCTAGAAATCTAAACCTGCAATGAACGCCACAATTGATAAAATGCGGATTTAACTGCTCGTAGTCGTATAATCGTTCTATTCCCGCTCAAATTCATCGTATGCACTAATGTTGGCTTGCCGCGCTCTGCTATTGCGAAGTAAACAAGCCCAACAGGCTTTCCTTCTGATTCTGATGGACCTGCAACACCTGTTAAAGATACCCCGAAATCAGCATCTGACAGTTCTCTAACGCGCTCCGCCATTAATGCTGCTGTAGAATCGCTAATCGCACCCGGCGCACCTTCTCCTTCAAGCTGAGACATCGGAATACCAAGAAGATGATGCTTCATGGTATTCGTGTAGGTTACAACCCCTCCTACATACTCCCCACTGCTCCCAGGAACGTTTGTAATGAGTTCGGCCAGCAATCCACCACTGATGCTTTCCGCGCTTGCAAGCTTACGGCTTGAACGTCTTAGAAGATGAACCACTTCTTCTTCTATTGGAATATCCTTTTCCGCATAGAGGTACTCACCAACAAGCCGTTTTATTTTTTCTACCGTTTGATCCATTTTCTGATCTGCTTCCACAAGCGAACTCCCTTTGGTAGAAACACGGATAGTCACTTCGCCTTCCTTCGCATAAGGAGCTATCGTTGGATCTGACTGTCCTTCAATTAGTTCAAGCAGCTTAGCTTCAAGATTAGACTCACCAATACCTGCGAATTTCAACGAACGAGAGTACAGAGCCTTTACATCGCCAAGCATTGATCTAAGCCATAGCTCGCCCGCGCCTTCCATCATCGGCTTCATTTCCTTCGGCGGTCCAGGCAGAAGCATGTATAAAGTGCCATCTACGGCTATCCCATTGCCGACAGCGAGCCCTGCCGTATTTTCAAGCGCGTCACTGCCCTCGATCATTAATGCCTGCCGCCTATTGCTTTCTACCATATGTATACCCCGTGAGCTGAATAGATGCTCAATTGCATCCATGGATGGTTCATGAAGAATGAGCCCTCGGTTTAAGTAAGCAGCAAGTACATCTTTCGTAATATCATCCTGTGTGGGCCCAAGTCCGCCAGTGAAAATCAGCAGATCAGCACGACTTCTGCCAATTTCAATCGCTTGCTTTAATCGATCTGCATTATCACCAACGACAGTCTGAAAATATACATCCACACCTAATCCCGCTAACCTTTGCGATATAAACTGTGCATTCGTATTTACAATTTGACCAAGCAATAACTCCGTACCTACTGCGATAATTTCTGCTTTCATCATTCATTCCCCATTTCATACAAATTCAAAAGGCTGCCTTGCTTACAGACAAAAGCACCCTCCCGTAAGACGGAAAGATGCTTTTATCATTACTCTACTGGAATCAAATGTTTGTTTTTCATAAAATAATCAATACCGGAGTAAACGGTAATAATGGTTGCAATCCAGCTTGCATAAACGTCAAACGGGAAATCGATAAAGGCGAATGGGAAATTATTTAGCAATATCGCGATTATCATCGTAATTTGAATCGCTGTTTTCCATTTACCCCACATGCTTGCTGCCATTACAGAGCCTTCAAGAAGCGCGATCTGACGCAAGCCAGTGACCGCAAACTCCCTGCTTATAATTACAATCGCGATCAGTGCATTCAGCTTGTTCATTTCTACAAGTGAAATAAGTACCGCTGCAACCAAAAGCTTATCAGCTAGTGGATCAAGTAGTTTGCCTAGGTTTGTAACAATTTTGTTCTTGCGTGCTATGTAGCCGTCTAGTCCATCCGTGCTTGCTGCCACAATAAATATAATTGCCGCTATGACTTGGTTATATGTTATGGAGAAATCTGATATGACAAACGACCCCAAGTCCACTTTAATAAGCAGAAAAAACATGATAACCGGCACCAAAAATATTCTGGCTAGTGTAATTTTATTCGCCAGGTTCACGCAATGACCTCCTTGGATAGTTCAAACTCATAGGTGTGCGTTATACGAACCCCTTGTTCGTGAATTGAACCTGATAATAATGTTAAATGGGCTTGATCTTTCTTGTAACGATGTGTAAGTAGTTTTGCTAATTCTGCCATCTGTGTGTTACCAAACCCCTTCAATACACTATTTCATTAAGTATAATACATGACCTTACACGTGTCAAAAACAGGAATAATCGTATTTTACTCATTGGCAATCACCAAACGAAAAGCCTCGTTTATCGACTATGCGACGAAACGAAGCTCCATTAATTATATAGAATTTATAAGTTTCACGCTTATCCATTTCTATATAACCACCGCGAAACGAGCTTTGCCGCCAAGGACGGCGACAGCCGTTTACGCTTGATTACGAGCGATAATTAGTGAATTGCAGTTCTACAGGCAGATCTGCTTCTCTAAGAAGCTTCATAACAGCTTGCAAATCGTCAAGGCTTTTGCCCGTAACTCTCAGCTGATCGCCTTGAATTTGACTCTTCACTTTCAGTTTTGAATCGCGAATTAGTATGTTGATTTTCTTCGATACATCCTGCTMAATACCTTGTTTTAGCTTAATGCGCTGACGAACTGTATTAGCCGAAGCACCTTCAATCTTTCCATAATCCAAGTTTTTAATGGGTACTCCACGCTTCACCATTTTGGATAGCAAAATATCGAGTACACTCTTTAGCTTGTAATCGTCCTCAGACGCTACAACTAACTCTTCCTTTTCTAATGCTATGCTGCTCTTGCTATTTTTAAAATCAAAGCGTGTTTCAATTTCCCGCTCCGCTTGTTTAATCGCATTTGCAAGCTCCTGCATATCCACCTTGGATACAATATCAAAAGCATTTTCTGACGCCATTTCTCTCTCTCCTTTAAAAGTTTTGCGAATGCAAAACTTACCTCGTAAGCATTATCTTAGTTTTGCGAATGCAAAACTTACTTCGTAAGCATTATCTTAGTTTTGCGAATGCAAAACTTACTTCGTTAGCACTATGTTTCATTACTCCGTTTTTGTCGTACCTGTGTCTGTACCATCAGTCGGTGTGTTACTTGTAATCGGCTCTTCAACTGCTACAGGTATAAGCAATAATTTCTTTGATCCCGCGCGATCTCCGTCTGGAACAGGCACACCGTCCACTGATATCTCCGCGAAATCAGAACGCCCTACATTTATGTAGATCGGCTCAACCAAATCATAGGTCTTCACATCGCCGTCCTCGGCATTTTCATAGAAAAGCTTCTCACCTTTGTTGCTGCCAGAGCGAACCTCAATCCAGTTTCTACCGCCAACTACTTTTATTTCAACCTTATGCTCACCTGCTGGTCCGATATCATACTGATCTGCTTTACCAACTATTTTGGAAAAGGTAACCGTTGTCGGCGCTTTAACTGGCGGCGGCTCAGGCGTTGCAACTGGAGTTCCTGTTACTCCTCCGTTGTTTGAACCATTATTCCCCTTATCGGTAGGTGGAGGTTTTAAAGCGTCTGTAATATTCGTATTCTGATCTACCTTATCCGTTGGCCCGCCATCTTTATTGATAACGTAAATCCAAAGTAGAACGATGATCAGGATAAGAAAGGACCACATCATCAAATTAAAGCCGATTTTCCCCATTCTTTCTGAAGATCGCGACTTTACACGGCGAGGCGATCGAACGGAAACAGGCTCAACGACATGCTCTACCGGAGCAGCTGGCACCTCATGCTGATATAGTCGAAGCACTTCATCAGGATCAAGTCCAACCGCTTCGGAATAGCTTTTCACAAATGCTCTGACGTAAAAGGTTCCTGGAAGCACGCGATAATCTCCACTTTCGATCGCTTCCAAATACCTTTTTCTAATTTTTGTTGTTTCTTGAATATCATCAAGTGTTAAACCGTGTTGTTCTCTCGCATTACGAAGCAATGCACCTAAATCAGACATGAGACGGTCTCCTTCCTTTTAGAAATCGTCATTATAGTTGGCGATAAAAGAATCGTACGATATTTCCTCATCCGGTGTATTGCGCAGCTCGACTATAATGTCGAAGTGGCTGTAATCGTACTGAGATTCTTTAATAAAAATATCTGGATGCTCGATAACCTTTGTTGAAGGCATAGCCATAATATCTTGAAGCAAGCCGTAATGCTTTTCATTCGAACGTATCGTACTTACAATCCCATCAATAATAAAAATAGTATTAGGCTGCATTTCTTCCTCTGACAGCTGACTCCGAACCGTCTGGCGCAATAAAGTGGATGAAACGAATGTCCAACGTTTGTTTGAACATACGCTGCCTGCAATGATAGATTCTGTTTTTCCAACACGAGGCATTCCACGTAAGCCAATAACTTGATTGCCATCTCTTTTAAATATTTCACCCAAAAAATCAACTAAAATACCAAGCTCATCACGAGTAAATCGGAATGTCTTGCGATCATCGGAATCGCGTTCGATGTAGCGTCCATGCCGAACAGCCAATATGTCTACAATCGTTGGCGTTCTTAATTTGTTTACCGTAATATTGTCAACCTTTTGCAGCATCTTGCCTAGAAGTTCTATTTTCTCATCATCATCTGTTTGCAAAAGCATACCACGAGTTCGATCCTCGACGCCATTAATCGTCATAATATTGACCTCTAGCATACCAAGTAATGAGGCAATGTCACCAAGCAAGCCCGGTCGGTTTTTATGTATCTTATACTCCATATACCATTGTTTTGACTCCACAGCTGTCACCGTCCTAGGCCTCATCATATCGAATAATTTAAAAAAAGTTTTATTCACTACAGAGCACTATTCTACAATTTCCGGCACAATCCTGCAACCCAAAAAGAAACATTGCAGAAAAGCCTCCATATGGGAGGCTTTTCTACTTCTGTTCCATTCTTGTTCATGCACTAATCGTCCCAGCGTCTGCTTGCAGTTATGATTTTTGAACGAGCTTAACCATTAAGCCGGCGAGCGCCTTGCGGTCCGCCTCATCGCCCACGTCCCATAACTCCTTCAACACACGTTGTTCTTCATTTTTGGGGTCGACCTTCTCTTCGAGAAAAGTCCCGATTTCGTAAGCCAAAGTCGTAATGGTTTCTTCCGTCATTCCGATCTTCTTCGCTTGCGATACACGTTCCGCCAAAAAATGCTTCCAGGTTCCAAAATTAGTAAGGACGGTTGACATGCCTCTTCGCCTCCTATTGGTTTAGAAAAGAATCATCAACAATCATTATTTTGTATCAAAGCGACATTAATTATTCAGGAAGCTTGTACATCTAAAATGTAATTTATAACTAGGTATGCCAGCCGCCGTTAGGACTAATAATTTGACCCGTGATGTACGAAGACTCAGGCAAAGATAAAAAATAAACAAGCGAAGCAATCTCATCAGTCGAACCAAATCGTCCCACTGGAATTTCCTGCTCCATGGCCGCTTTTTCCTCCGCATTAAAGCCGTTCATCATAAGTGTATCCACTGCTCCTGGCGCAACAGCATTAACCGTTACACCAGAGGGCGCCAGCTCCTTTGCTAGCGCCTTGGTGAATGCATTCATGCCGCCCTTAGTCGTTGAGTACAGCACCTCGCAGGAGGCGCCTGACATGCCCCAGATAGACGAGACATTAATGATGCGTCCATATCGCTCTGCAATCATGTTAGGCATGAACAGTTGGGAACAAAGAAACATCCCTTTCAGGTTAACTGCCATCACATCATCCCATTCCTCTTCCGTCACATCCATGAGCATGCCGTAATGAGAAATACCGCCATTATTAACTAATATATCGGGCAGCATGTTATGACTTTCAAGCTTTTCTTTCATCCGCTCAAGCTGCTCCTTTGAACGTAGATCAGCAGAAATGGTCAATACATTAGCGCCTAAGGCCATACATGTTCTTGCTGTTTCGTTAGCTGCCTCGTGCGAATTTACGTAGTGAATAACGATATTAACACCTTCCGCGGCAAAACGCTTTGCGATCGCTGCTCCAATTCCACGGCTTCCCCCGGTAATTAATACCGTCATTTCCTGCAGTTTCTTCATTTAGAAGGATGTTCCACGATAGACACAGCAAGCTGATCGAAATCAAAATGCTCTCTCAGTCGTTCATTAACCTCGTCAAGCGTACAATTCTCATAGAAGGTCAATACATCAAACATGTCGCTGTCACGGAAGCGATATCGTGTAAACTCACTGGCAATTGCTTCTGGGGAGTTCAGCATACGCAAGTATCCGCCGATTTTTTTACGTTTCGACCTTTCAAATGCGGAAGACTCAATTCCGCTTTTCAAAATACTCTCTATACCTGACCGTATCTGTGCAATGAGCTCATCCGAATTAGGTGTATCTCCTCCAATTACAGAGAATGCATAATCCGTGCTTGAATTGTATTCATGGCCAAAGGAGTCAGAAATTAGATCTTTCTCATACAATTCTTGATAAAGCTGCGAGCTTGGTCCTATTAGAGCATCCAGCATAAGCTTTGTAGTAACTTCCTGACGCAGCAATGCTTCTCCTGTAAGACCAACCCGCTTCTCTTTGAACCCTAGCATACATTTAGGCTGTGAGACAGGCAGCTCAATAACTTTCCTTGCAGTTTTAACAGTGGAAAGCTCTTGATCGAAATAACGCTTGATCTCTCCTTGTGGGGTGAACGATTTCGCATTTTGATTGTCACGAACGAGCTTGAACACTTCCTCTGCTTCTACACCGCCAACTACGAATAGCAGCATATTGGAAGGGTGATAAAACGTTTCGTAGCAGTTGTAAAGTGTTTCTTTATCGATTTGTCTTATCGACTCAACGGTTCCCGCAATATCAATATGAACAGGATGATCGTGATAAAGCGCATCAATTAATCCAAAATATACACGCCAATCCGGATTGTCGCGGTACATATTAATTTCCTGCTCAATTATCCCTTTTTCCTTCTCTACATTCGTATCCGTGAAATAAGGATTTTGCACAAAATTGATTAGCGTTTCTAAATTTGCATTAATCTGCTCTGTTGCAGAAAATAAGTAAACAGTACGGTCAAAGCTCGTAAATGCATTTGCAGATGCACCTTGCGATGCAAATACGGCAAAGATATCACCTGTCGGCTCTTCAAACATCTTATGCTCAAGAAAATGGGCAATGCCGTCAGGCACTTTAACAGCCGGCTCATTACCTACTGAAAAACAATTATCTACTGAGCCATATTTCGTTGCAAAGGTAGCATACGTTTTATTAAAGCCTTCCTTCGGCAATACAATAACCTCAAGACCGTTTTCAAGCACTTCCCGGTATAACGTTTCCTGTACGTTTGGATAACTAAGGGTTTGCATGCATTATGCCTCCTTTCGATCACGCAAGAAGTAAATCGTGTCAAGCTGCACACCTTGCGCAACCTTCACAACATCCTCAGCGGTAACGGCTTGAACCTGCGAAAGCAGCTCTTCAGCAGTTCTGTTTTTACCAGTAAGCACACTATTAAAATCGTAAGCAATCATCTCATAGGCTGAATCCTGAAGTTCACGAAGATGATTGGAAATCATGGCTTTCGTCTGATCCAGTTCCAGCTCTGTGAGCTTGCCTTGTTTCATACTTTCAAGCTGTTCTTGGATAATAGCGACAGCCTTCTCATAATTAGCGAATTCAATACCTGATTGAATCGTTATCAGACCCTTATGACCATCTAATCGAGATGCCGCATAGTAAGCCAAGCTTTCCTTCTCGCGCACATTTAGAAATAACTTAGAGTGAGGGTATCCGCCTAAAATACCGTTGAACATCAACGCTGCAGGATAAGCTTCATCATCATAACCAATTCCAATGCGCAAACCTAAATTCAGCTTGCCTTGGCTGACTTCCATCCGTTCAGTCACTGTTTTCACTTCTTTAACCGGATGGTTGACATCAGGCAACGAATATGGTGACGGAGAGCCTGCCTTCAACTTGAACGACTGCGTTACGAGCTGCGTAACCTCTTCAAGTGTCGTATCTCCAACCACATACAAATCGAGCGCAGCTTGATCCAGCCACTGCTCATAGGATTCAACTAGCGATGCTGGCGTTATTTTATCAATTTGCTCCAGCTTTCCAAGCGGATGCAAGCGATAGGGCTCATCTGCACACATTTCCTCTAAGCACCGTTCCGCAGCATAGCGAATTTTATCATTCACAATGGCTTCTAGCCGCTTCTTTAGCGTTATTTTTTCGGCATCGACATATTTCTGACGAAATCCGTTGTTTTCGAGACAAGGGTCTGTTAACACATCCCCTAAAAACTGTATGGAAGCAGCAAGTAAAGGAGTATCTGCTGAGACAAATTTATCATTGATAACATCCATTCGAAATTGGACGATTTGTGAATCCCCTCTTTTGTATACGTCAAAGCCAAAGCCAGCACCATATAGGTCATCTAGCTTCTCACGAAAAGCGATGGTTTCCGGTGTATTTGCGGTTCCTCTTCTAAGTACAAATGGAATTAACGCAACAGGCGTCACCGTTGCTTCATCAAGTGTAAGACCAGCAAATAATGAAATAGCAAACGTCTTAAATCGCTTAGTAGGTAAAACGTGTAGTCGAATGCGTTGTAATTGCCCTCTTTCGAATTGGGTCATGCGTTTCGCTCCTTTCATTCATGCGGTTTTGCTCCTTTGCAGAAGCAGGTTTATCACATACGGATATAGAGTAAATCTATTCCAATTGTCAAATCCCTATTCCATTTTAACCTATAGGAAATGGAAGAAGCAACCGCTCCTGCACTCGGCAGTAACGGCTGCTTCCTTTCGAAAAATCTGCTCGGATTACATACAAAATATATGCTTGCCGATTGTTTTAATTTGTGTTCTCGTCCATATCCACTTCGATGTTGCCGTTTCAGGATTGAAATAATAAAGACATCCATCCGAAGGGTCCCAGCCATTAAGTGCATCCTCTACTGCTTCTCTTGCTTTCGCGTTAGGCGTCAACCAAATCTGACCATCCGCTACAGCTGTAAATGCGAGTGGCTGAAAAATAACGCCATAGATTGTGTTAGGAAAGCTTTGCGATTTCACTCGGTTAATAATAACCGCTGCTACCGCTACTTGCCCCTCGTACGGTTCTCCGCGCGCTTCGCCATAAACAGCATTCGCCATCATCTTCAAATCGTTTTCGGTCAAGTTTAATCGATTCGATTTGGGAATGGAGGATGAATCGGCATTCTCCTTTTTTCCTGTATCCGTATTCGCTGGCGGTTTAGAAGTATCGGCTGTAGGCTTCCAAGCTTTTGTAGCTTCCCAAAGCTTCAGCTTTGTTTTTGCTCCAACAACTCCATCAGATTTCAAGCCGAACTTCCATTGAAACCAAGTGACCGCATTTTTTGTCGTAGGACCAAACTTTCCGTCAACTTTGTCATTGAAATAACCAAGATGCTTGAGACGACCTTGCAATTCAAACACGTCTTGCCCAGAGGCCCCTTGCTTCAACGTAGCATTGCTGAACGTTTCTTTCGTCTCGTTCTGCGCGCCTCGTAAAAGTGAGAACGAGCCAAACAGTAGCAGAACGATTATCGTGGTCAACACAATCAAACGATTTCTCATGTAGGGATCTGCCTTTCTCTTACAAGTTAGTTCGCTTAAGGTAGCGTTACCTAACTC
>NZ_JBFUHJ010000140.1:0-12594 GCF_056402455.1 Paenibacillus sp. P4_A7
AGCTGGAAGTGTTTAAACATTTTGTGGTGTTTGATGTGCTTCGTTTGATTTCATTACCCTTCTCTTTTATTGCAGTAGGCATTTACTTATTTACTGTCCATCCCTTCCTTGGGACGATTGCCGTATGCGTTGGTCCTCTTCAACTGCTAAGCAACTTGGTCATCAAAGGATCATTCAAGGATCTCATTGCCAAGCAGCAGGCAAATGGGGGAGAAGTATTTTTTGTAATGGAAGAAACCTTATCAGGCATGCGTGAAGTCAAAATGAATCAGCTGGAGCAATCGGTTTTTAAGAAGTTTGAAAAGGTGTGTGTAGAAGGTATACGTCTCTGGATCTCCGTTGAAAAAATGGAGGCGTTCCGTGAATTCGTTCGTCTTATTCCCGAGAAAATTGGCTATATGCTTGGAATTTCGGTTGGCGCAATACTTATGGTTAACGGTATAGTTGGAGCGGGAGCGATGATCGCCTTTCTTACACTATTGGATAAGGTTACTGAGCCTTTTACAAGTATAACTGGAATTATAAGCTCCTTACAAAGGGTGTCAGYCGGCGCAGAAAACTTGTTGGATGTGATGGAAATGGAGCCGGAAAATAAGCAAACGGGTAAAATCCTTTCCCGCGCATCTAGTTCGATTACTTTCGAAAATGTATCTTTTTCTTACCTAGATGACAGACCGGTATTGAATAAAATCAGTTTTAAAATTCCAGCGGGAAAATCAGTCGCTTTGGTTGGTCCTAGCGGCGGCGGGAAGAGTACGATTATTAAGCTTTTGTACCGCTTTTATGAATCGCAGAGTGGAACTATTAAAATAGATGACCATCCAATTGAAGCGTATTCGGTCTCCTCGCTTCGGGAACAAATAGCTGCTGTAACACAAGACGTCTACTTGTTCGATGGAACCATTCGGGAAAACATAGCAATTGGTTCCGCGGATGCGGGGAATGAACAAATTTTAGAAGCTGTTCGTCTTTCGCAATCGTCGTTTATTCATGAGCTGCCAGAAGGCTTAGACACAAGAGTCGGAGAAAGAGGAATCAAGCTATCTCACGGGCAAAGACAGCGCATCGGGATAGCAAGAGCTATTCTTCGCCAGTCATCAATCATTATTCTTGATGAACCTACATCGGCGCTTGATGTTGAGACAGAGGCTATGTTTCAAAGTGATTTGCACAAGTGGGCTGGCAACAGCACTAAAATAATAATTGCTCACCGTTTGTCTACCATTCGGGATGTTGATTATGTGGTTTTTATTGAGAATGGACGTATACGGGAGATGGGCAGTCCTAAGGAATTGCTAGAAGCAAACGGGCGCTTCTCTGATTTTTGGAGGAATCAACAGATTCATGAGTTTGTGACTTAATAAGATTGTTTTAAAGGGGAAAATATATGGTTCCAGAACTAGATTTAAACAGCATCATCAAAGAGCTTTATGAAAAAGGTTTAATTGATAACTCAGTTGTTGCTACGAATAATAAGAATGGGTCTACGGACGGACTTGTATATATTCTTTCAGAGCAAAACGAAGGTAAATACGTTTTGAAAATCGATCGACCACAACAAATTAGGTTAGCCGAACAATTTCTCCAAACTTATCGGCACATTAATCTTTTACCTAAAACGGTCTATACGGATCCTGCAAAAGCTTTTATCGTGTGTTCATACATTACTGGTACTACTCATTATAATTGCGGTCAAAAAAAAGATTGGCTTACCCTTTTGGTAAAAGAGTTGTTCAATCGTTACGAAAAATATCCGCAAACGGACAAGTGGGGCAGACTGGAAACACCGATACAATCTTGGAGTGAATGGAACAATCGCAGCTTGATTGATACACGGAGTGATTGGGGCAGCCTTTTATCAATTGAGGATTACGATAGAGTGGAATCAATTGTTGAAAACATATCGAAAAGAGAAGAACAAGAAACAAGATATTTGCTGCACGGAGATACGGGCGTCCATAATTTTGTATTTGATGAATTTACATTAGTCGGAGTTATCGATCCTTCACCTATGATTGGTCCTTTGTTATATGATTTCACATATGCTTTTTGCTCCTCTCCAGATGATTTGAACCTAGAAACTCTAATCGCAGCATTCTCTTTACTAAATCATGAACCTATTGAAACATCATGGCTTATTGAAGAAGTTATCTTTCAGCTTTATTGCCGCATTGGGATATGTATACGGCATCATCCACATGATTTGGAAGACTACTTAAAAGCGTGGGAGTACTGGAAACGGAATGAATGGGGTGTCTAGAAAATGAATATTGATTTATCGCTCATCCCATATGAAGATAAAACAATTCTATATAATCTAATGCAGTTATACCGTTATGATAGTAGTGAATTTGATGGTCATGTATTAAACAAACACGGGCTTTACTTATATAAATACTTGGATCACCAATGGACGGATGAATACCGTCGTCCTTTTATAGTCAGAGTGGATGAGGAAATTGCGGGATTTGCTTTAGTTAGTCTTGATGTTCCAAAAGAATACATGAAATTAAGTGCAGCAGAAGTGACAAACACAATAAATGATTTCTTTATAATGAGGAAGTACAGACGTAAAGGAGTTGGTGAAAAAGTTGCCATATCACTATTTGAGCAGTTTCGTGGTACTTGGGAGGTTAGACAAACATTTGCCAACAAAAACGCGTATGAATTCTGGAAGCATGTGATTTTGGGCTACAAAGGTGAGGGCTCCTACCAAGAAAGTATGATACAGGATGACAGCTGGACAGGGCCTGTGTTTGTATTTCAAACATAGTTGTTGTTTAACTAAGGGTAATGCCTTTAAAAATACGATTAATATATCATGTTGACTACACTCTATTGCGATTGTAAAATTGAGGAAATAAATTCGAAATGCTAAGACGAGGACTATTAGGTCTAAGTAAGCTGCACAGAGAACTGCTGGTTGGTGCGAAGCAGTCAGCTTTTGGATTCGAAAAATCACCTCCGAGCAGGTCTCCGAAAACAAAGTAGGCGGATCCGGAATTCTACCGTTAATAAGAAGCATCATTGATGGATGATGGCAGAGAGGGGTGTATTTATGTACACCAATCAGGGTGGTAACGCGGAGTACTCCGTCCCTATAGGGATGGAGTTTTTTTGCATTCAAAAACTTTTATTGGAGGAATGGGCTTTGTTAACATTTGAAACGGAAAGGTTAATTCTGCGGCTTTTGAAGCCATGTGACGCTGAAGCCTTGGAACTACTTATCGATGACTATGAGATTGCCAAGACAACGCTTAACATTCCTCATCCATATCCAAAAGGTTCAGCGGATGCCTTTATTCATTTTCGAACAGAAGTCGCCCAAAAAGGAGATGGCTTTTCTTTCGCTATTCTAGAGAAAACGAATAACGTATTTACAGGGGTTATTGGACTTCACATTGATAAGAAGCACAAGAAGGCAGAACTGGCCTACTGGATCGGAAAACCTTACTGGAGTAAGGGGTATGTTACAGAAGCCGCCAATAGAATTTGTGAATTTGTATTCCATGATTTAGAGCTAAACCGGCTATGGGCCGCAGCTATGAAAAAAAATCCTGCATCTTCAAGAGTGATGAAGAAGATTGGAATGAGCTATGAAGGAACATTTCGCCAACATTTTTTGAAGTGGGACAAATATGAGGACATAGAATACTATGCGATGCTGAAGGGTGATTTTCTGAAAAAAGCTGAGGGGAAACCAAGTTAAAAGTCTCTATAAGTAACTCAAATATAGATACAAATAAGGGAGGTAATATTCATGCAAGAGTTTGTAGGACACTGCAAAGAATGTAACAAGCAAGTTTTCTGCAATGATGGATTTATTAACGGCATCGTATTAGAAGACAAATCCTTAATCTGTTTCGAGTGTATCGATAACGAACAAGAACAATCCACCTAATGTAATCAGTGAAACAGCCCCCAATATTGCAACATACGAATCAGCCACGCCGTCTAATTAATTAACAATTGCTGGAAGTGGTGGTTGAGTAATGAACAAGGCTACGGTAGCCATTTATACTGCAATTTATGTGATTGCTTTCTGTTTACTAGCTGCTTGCGATAATTATCCAAACACTTTACTATCGGATTCAACGACGGATCCAACAACGGATCCAACGAAAATTATCGCCGAAGCAGATATTGATTATGATCGGAACGGTAATGTGGAAAAACTTTATGTTCGTATGGTGAGTGGCCAATTTAATGAAGAGAAGGTGCCTAGCGCTCCTTGGGAGGGTGAATTTCGTCTGGAGCTCGTCGGAAAAGATGGCTCGACCATTCATACATTGGACTTGAACCCTTCGTTTGACGGAGAATCGCTTACGTTTGTGCAGAACCGCAGCTTTGACATTGAATTCGAAGACTATAATAACGACGGATATCCTGATTTTTCGATTGGTCAATACTTTTCATCGAATGGTTCTACTTACAATTTGTACTCGCTCGTTCCCGAGGGCATTGTTGTTATTCATCAGGATCTATTAACAGCTGACAGCAAATACTCTGTTCTTTACGAAAAAGCTGGCAATACCTCTTTTAAAAACCGCTATTATGACATGGAAAAAGGGGTCTATGTGGAGACTCTATTCACTTGGCAAGGTGATGGCTTTGTTCGGACGGAGTGCGAGGGCTGTAAGCTTACAACGGATGAATCTTTAGACGTTACATTTGGTGATTTGCAATTGATAATGAAGAAGACCGACGATGGTTTCCGATTGGCACATACGGACAAAAATAATTTTCATGTAAATCAAACGCTGGTCTCTCCCAAGGTAGAAGAAGTTTCTTACGCCGTGCATATTATTAGAACGCAAAGCAGTAATGAAGAGATGAAATATAGAAGAGACGCTGTTGTAGTCAATCCTGAAACTGCCGAATTTCAAATTTTCCCTCTATATAGTGTGGAAATAAAAGATAATTACAATGTGGATTCAGTTGCCGTAGCCTATGGGTTTCTGGATGATCGTCATCTTGTTTATGTCTCGGTAGTTAATGATGATAAGCGAACAGCAGGTCATTTCTTACGGCTGGAAAAGCTAAATATAATATCCTGTGAAAAGACAGTTCTCATTCAAGAAATTCCGGATATGCCGATGGACGATCATTATGCCCCTGGTTGGATGAATGATAAGAATGATACTTTGGTGTTGAACAGTTACAGTACAGGCCAATTATGGTCGCTTGATCTGATCAAAGGGGATGTTACTCACCTGAAATCAAGTTTCAAACACGCTTGGCCATTCTTTTTGACTGTAAAGTCTCCCGATGGCGAACGGTTCTGGTACTCCGATTATGATAAGAAAGAATTTCGTTTGCATGATAAAAAGGGACTTTTGTTATCTAATATGAAATTTAGCAAAGGATATGTCCAATATCCAGCTTTCATATGGAGCACGGATAGTCAATATGCAGCTTACCAAGATACAAGGGAACAGAGTGATGCCCATATCATTGGAGATAACGGCGAAGTAAACATTATCGCCCCGCAGCGAATTCAATTTTTTGATCGACAAGGGAAATTGATTCGTACTGTACAAACTGAAAAGGAGTCGGGGAAATATATCGAAGTGTCCGGCTGGCTGGATTATAAAGATGGATTAGTGCTGCTGCATGAATACGAGTTGGAACGGAAATTAGAATCAGAGAAGAGCAAGGTCAATTCAAGGTATAGCTTACTGGATATAAAGTCCGGTGAATCAGATGATTTACACATTAATTCAGACTCGGTGCATTTCGAGGGATCGGTTCCTGCTCGTATGAGCTCGATCTCAATGGGGGCGGTTCGAAGCATATTTTGGGTAGATTCGAAAAAAATGCTGCTAACTGTTATGGCAGAGAACGGGGAATGGGTAACGGGATCAAACAAGAAACTGGACGCTTGGGTTACAAGCGATGATATTACGGGAGTGACAGTATACCATGAGTTCGATTCGGATACAGCAGCGTATAGAGAGAAGAGACTTGGACTCTACGGCACAGATGTTGTTCCGATAGGAACAGAATGGCTTGTCTGGAGTGATATGAATTATACGAGATTGGATTGAGCGGGTATGGTTAGGTGTGATTCTTTGATGGTAATGATGGAAGTAAGTAAGGAAGTAAGTAAGTAAGGAATGAAGGAAGGGGGGTTGGGTGCGTGGTTAGAATTGATCAATGAATGTTTTGAATGGATGAATGAATGTTTTGATTGGATATTGTACATTCAAAAGTCGGCCTATTCCATGTTTGATGCGTTTGAATGTAAATGATCCAATCAAACAGGTAGTTTGGAACGTTTTTCTACGAAATGGACGATTTGATTGGATGAAATACAGTCTGGGTTAAATAATTCGTTATAAATGTCGGTTTGATTGGATGAAATACAGTCAAATTGAAGTTAGAGCTTAAAAAAGCTAGCGCCATTCTGTAGAGAAACAGAATGGCGCTAGCAAAATGTATTGGACTTAGATAATGCGGTCAATCCAATCCGTTTGTTCGGCTATAAACGTTTGCGTTTGTAGAATACGATGAATACACATGACAGAAGTAAGAGTGCGATTACTATTCCAGTGGTCGATGCTTCCTTAGCGCTGCCCTGCGGTTGAGCATTCTGCATGCCAGGATCGCCGAAGCCGCCCATGCCACCACCCATACCGCCGCCGAAACCACCTTCTGGTCTAGCGCCTCCCATACCGCCTTGGCCACCGAAGCCGCCTTGCTGGTCAGGCATTTGTCCATCCGGCATAGCTTGCCCATTCGGAACGACAGCACCAGCATCGCCTTGAGCATTCGGAGCGGCTGTGCCAGCGTCACCCTGAGTATTCGGAGCGGCAGCACCAGCATCACCTTGAGCATTTGGTGCGGCTGTGCCAGCATCGCCTTGAGTATTCGGAACGACAGCGCCAGCATCGCCTTGAGCATTTGGTACGGTAGCACCAGCGTCGCCTTGAGCATTCGGAGCGGCAGCACCGGCGTCACCTTGAGCAATTGGAGCAGTAGTACCAGCGTCGCCCTGTGTATTCGGCGCAGCATCGCCAGCATCGCCTTGAGCTATTGAAATGGCGCCGCCATTGCCCTGTGCATTCGGAATAGCGATGTTAGCATTAGCTTGTACGGTTGGTACACGAAGTGCGGCTGCTTTATTAGCTTCCGTTTGTTCACCTTGCGCAGGTGCTTCACCTTGGCCCATGTTCTGGTCTCTAGCTGGTCGATCACCACCCATACCGCCTTCCATTCCACCACCGCCCATGCCACCCATGCCGCCGCCGCTTCCTGATCCATCACCTGAGGAAGCGATCGTGCCGACGAGCTGCTGTGTAATTTTACTAGTCTGGGTAGTAGTAAATGATACAACAGAAGTTATACCTTGCTCATACTGTTCATAGGTGTAAAAGGAGGAAGGATCTGCTTTTACATAAGGAGAAATCATTTCTTGAATTTGTTGAACCCGCGCTTGGAAAGTTTCATCCTCCAAATAACCTTCGAGCATGTCCCTTATAATCTCATGATATTGTTCTTTATAATCTTCAACCTTAAGCAGTTTATCGACAAGCGGCCGGTCAGCTAGAGTACCAGAGGTAGGTTCATCGATTAATATACTACCGCCACCAAAGCCTCCAAAGGACATGTTGTAATCCCAAGGCAGGACAGAGAAGATGCCGTCATCCTCATACAAATAGTAATTATGCTTTTTCTCGGAGAGGTAGCTGTCCATATTACCGCCTACTGCATTCAAGGCGATAAACTTTAACGCTTCATTTACGTCGAGCACACTTTCGTAATCTGTACCATTGTTCAGCTCGTCTAGCATACTCAAAAGGATATCATCGTTCGACTTATCCGATTTCAAATCGAGTCCAGTATACGAGTCGATCGTTTCCAGCCAATTCAACTCGCTGCCGGAGCCGCCATTTGCTTTATACAGCGCTCCATATGAGTTGCCAAAATTACGCTCGAGATAAGCGTCGCCGATTTGTTCTACCGCCAAGTAAAATCCCCAGAGCTCATCGTTCACATAGACGTTCACATAAGAGTATTTTGGCGTAGGAAGTCCCATTTCTTCAGCAAGCTCATAAGATAGAAATTCCCTCATATACGACGCATCACTGTAATTATTGTTCAAATTTATTTTGCTGATACCGGATATAGTCTGATTTACATATTCATCAAAAGATATTTTGAGGCTGTATCTATCAGAATCCGGCATGTTGACGACACTGTTCAGACTAAGATTACCTTTCGTTCGAATAGCAACGTTATCAAATTTTTGCCCGTTATACTCTACGGATGCTTGCTTGTACTCCTCGGCGCTGGCATTATCCATCATATTCTGAAAGTCATCCGCGTCAATTGTAATTTTAACATCCACAATTTTATCCTTTGGAAAAACCGTTTCATCCAGCTCTTTCTCATCCTCTGATTTCTTGGTAACAGCAGCAGTTGTTTCCGAGTCACCAGTACCAAGAGATGTACTGCCAGCAGCACATCCCGCTAGTCCTAAGATCAGAAGTATAGAGAAGAAGCAAAGAAAAAAGGCATTAGCTTTCGCTTTCATCTAGAGCACCTCCTGATCATTAAGATACATAATCTCCACTGTAGCTGATAAGAACAGCATTTCGAACACCTGTAATCTTAGTCAATTGATTGACAAATCGGCCTGATTCTTCGCGAAGACGAATCTCGAGCGTGATTTCAATATTATCTTTTGTTACCGTTTTTTGCTTAACGTTATAACGCTTCACTACGGAGCCAATTTGTTTGTGAATGTGCTGCTCAGCAGCATCATCTTCGCAGTTGATAACTAACAAATACGGAGCTTCAACAGAGCCGCCTTTTACAAAGAAGAAAAGAATAAGTCCAACAACAATAGAACCGATAACCGCTAATGTGAAGAAGCCTGCTCCAGTAACAATTCCGGCAACAGCTGCCCAGAATAAGAAGATTAGATCGGTTGGATCTTTGATTGGAGTTCTAAAACGAACGATGGACAGCGCACCGACCATACCAAGCGATAATACTAAGTTGGAATTAATTGCAATAATAACCATAGCTGTAATCATCGTCATCCCGATCAGAGAAACGTTAAAGCTTTTTGAATAAAGCACGCCACTAAAAATTCTCCTATAAAGCAAGTAAATAAAAAATCCGAGAAGGAAAGCGACACCTAGTGTAATTAATATTTTCGATAAACTAATGTCGGAAGAGAAGTTCTCGAGCACAGAGTTTTTCAAAATATCGGTGAAATTAGTTGTGGAATCGGTTGTTTCCATTGTTTAATAATCCTCCCAAGTGTTGAATTTCAAAAATTTACGGCAAATGACGTATTTCGAAGCCGATTGCCTGTTTAAGCCCTCAAGCTGTAACGCGATCTTAATGTAAGCAGGTATATATTCGTCATATTTTACTTCCAAAATGATCATGTCGTTATCGACGGCTCGGATCGGATCCAAGTTTGTATCGAAAATATCTACAGCATGCAGACCGGTTCGGAGTTCTTTATCAAAGGTAATGCGAACGTTTCCATTGTCGCAGACATAAGGCTCTCTTACATAATCTACGATTACTTTGGGCCGCAGCATATTACAGCTCATCTCATGATGTATCTCAGTAAGCAGCGGTTTGTTTGGATCATTAAGTACCTCATAATTACCAGCCATGATCATGTTGTACATTTCTCTAGTCAGCGGTTCTTTTACTTTAGCGATATAGTCTTTATATTTGATCTTTTTCTCAAAATGAATGACCTTGTCGTTGCCATTGTAAATGCGGATTCTATATTTAACCCGATCAGAAATTCCACCAAGCTTTTCATGCAAAGCTTTATTATTGATGTCATCAAAATATAAGCTTCGAATATGGTACTCGCCTGTAGGACCAACGTGTTTATCCTGCTGCATGAGATTTTTTAAACGTTGGCGTATAATAAAGTACTGGTGATGGTTAATAAAAAATTTTAGTTCATTGCGGTATTTAAGCTTTTTATCTGTATTCATTTCACACCTCTTTTCTAGCTCAGATAACCTTGTTGCTTATGAATGTCATTGTAAGTGCCTTTACTTATTCTTAACTTAACGTTGGCTGAAAGATTGCTGAATGGTCCTTTTTTTAGGTAAATATCCTGTTTATTGTAAAAAATTTATTAATTTCTAAGGGGGAATGAACAGTGATCAAAAATAATACGTTCTTATGGTTAGCTGCTATTTGTGCTTTATTGATCATTGTCGTTTTGGGAATAGGGTGGCTGAGAGCTGATAAGGCTGAAATAGCTGAGCAAGCTGCTGGACCGCAATCGCTCGTTACTACTTTTAAAAGTGATCCACATACGAGCCGAGCTTTCACATGGTATAGCAACGATCCTAAGGCGAAGTCTATCGTTCAATTGGTTAAAGGCGATGATGCACAAGCTTTGGATGGAAAAAATGCGATTACGATCGAAGGGACAACAACGAGTGTGGATATAGGGAATGGTCAACATCGAGGCTCTCATAAAGTTGAGGCAACGGGGCTTGATTCAGGGACTACGTATACTTATAGTGTTGGAAATGGCGAGGAAGAGGGATGGAGTGCGGCTAACTCGTTTCAAACAGAGGCAGAAGGAACAGCGGAATTTGTATTCCTTAATGTCGCGGATTCGCAGGGAGAAACGGAGCAGGACTTTAAACTTTGGGGAAACACGCTAAATAAAGCTTTTGAGACCTTTCCGGCTGCACAGTTTATTGTGCACAATGGTGATTTGACGGAGAATCCGCTAAGTGAACAGGCATGGACGCAGTTTTTTGCAAATGCGCAGAAATGGTTGTCGAGAGTACCTCTCATGCCAGCAACGGGAAATCATGATGAGATCGACAATGAAGCGGAACGATATGTTTCTCATTTTAATTTACCGACAAACGGTGCAGCAGAAACTATACCAGGCACTACTTATTCTTTTGATTATGGGCCGGTTCATTTTGTGATATTGAATACAGAATCGAATTTGAAGGAGCAGACGACCTGGCTGGAGAATGATCTCGCGAGTACGGATAAGCCATGGAAGGTTGTTGCTATGCATCGAGGACCTTATGGGGGCAACAGCTATAAGAAGACGATGGATTGGGTCGAGGTTTTTGATAAGTTTGGCGTGGATCTCGTGCTCCAAGGACACAATCATGAATATGCGAGGTCATACCCAATACGAAATGGCGAGATTGTGGGGGATGGAGATGTCGCTGTCAATGATCGGGAAGGAACGGTTTACGTCGTAACCAATACATCCGGACAGAAGTTTAATGAGAAGAAGGAAGATAAATTTTATCACAAGGTACATTTTCAAAACGAGAAGCAAATGTTTGCGGGTATAACGGTTAATGGAGACACAATGACTTATCAAGCTTATGATGTGGATGGCGCGTTGTTAGATGAATTTGTGTTTAAGCATGGTGCGGAATAGCGGGAAGCAGGCGGATAATGATGGAATTGTTACTTAACCAACCAACGAACCAATGAAGAGCACTAGTTAGTGCACCCGAATTTATCTGATGAACTGAAAGTGACAAAATAAGGAGCACAAGTGCCCCTCATTTATGCAGCATCTATTGGTAATAGGATTCGAAAGACAGTACCTTTTTCTAGTATGCTTTCTATTTCAATGGTTCCCTTATGTGCGTCTATTATCGACTTGGAGATGGCGAGGCCTAGACCAGCACCGCCGTTTTTGCGTGTTCGGGATGATTCACTGCGATAAAAACGTTCGAATAGCTTCGGTAAGTGTTCAGCATGGATGCCTGCACCATTATCCTCTACAGTGAGCTCGGCTATGTTACCTCTGGTGCCAAGCGTTATTGTAATAACACCTGCTTCGGAGTCAGTATGTTGAACCGCATTAAGAAATAAGTTCAACAGCACTTGTTTGAGCTTATCTGCATGATATTGGCCGCTTACACTATGCTGCGGTAGAGTTAGATGAACAGTGCGATTCCCTGCAAGAATATGGAGCTGAGGCTCTATTTCTTGAAGAATCTCATCAAGAGAGGTTTCAGTAAGCAGCAGTTGAGGCTCCTGGTCAAGCTTTGTAAGCACAAGCAAGTCCTCTACGAGCTTATTAATGCGTTTCGATTCCAGCTGCATGCTGTTTAATGCACGATGAAGCTGCTCAGTATTATTCGCAGCACCACGCAGCAATACTTCAAGAAATCCGTGGATGGATGTCAGCGGTGTTCGCAGTTCATGAGAGGCGTCAGCGACAAAACGTCGCATACGCTCGGTTGTGTTTCTCTCCGCATCAAAGGAAGCATCCAATCTCTCGAGCATGCCGTTAAACGCAACCGATAATCGATCGATTTCTTGTTGGCCTTGGTGAATAGGCAGCCGCGTAGTTAGATTGCCGGCATCCGTTTGCAACGCTGCAGTAACGACGCGAGATAGTGGAGTTAGCGTGCGGCGAATCAAAGGCAAATAGAGCGCGAGTCCGGCGCCTAAAGCAGCAATGGATAGAGCAGTGAAAATCGCCAGCTGCGTCATAAGCAGTTGATTAAGAGAAGCCGTCTCGATGCTAGCTTGAATAACACCCTCCGGCCTGTTGGGTGAACCAGCTAGTCTATATACGACAAGCTGCTCTTTCCCTTTGTCATTGTC
>NZ_JBFUHJ010000141.1:0-12493 GCF_056402455.1 Paenibacillus sp. P4_A7
CTGTAATGTTAGTCCCCATACCCGGGCTAGTTCCCCAAGTTACTTGTGGGATCAAAGCATCTACGTCGAAAGGAAGAACTTTATCAAATTCTGCACCTTCATCAGTAGTAAGCAATTTCCATGCTTCAATCGCTTCTTCGAAGTTTGCCGGTGAATATTGGCGGCCGCGAAGGTAGTTGAATGTTGTTTCGTCCGGAGCGATCATGCCTGCACGGGCACCTGCTTCGATTGACATATTACAAACCGTCATACGCTCTTCCATAGTGAGGCTAGTAATCGCTTCACCTGTGAATTCGATAACATAGCCGGTTGCAAAGTCTGTACCATATTGCGCGATAACGCCAAGAATTAAATCCTTTGCTGTTACGCCAGGTTTGCGTTTGCCGTCAAAACGAATTTCTAATGTTTTTGCTTTGGATTGCTGCAAGCATTGTGTCGCCATTACATGTTCAACTTCACTTGTACCGATACCGAATGCAAGAGCGCCAAATGCGCCATGCGTTGAAGTATGGCTATCGCCGCAAACGATCGTTTTACCAGGATGCGTAAGGCCAAGCTCAGGTCCCATTACGTGTACAACGCCTTGATCAACACTATCAAGATCGAATAGAGTTACGCCAAAATCTTTACAGTTTTGCGTAAGTGTGTCGATTTGCTGCTTCGAAATTGGATCTGTAATGTTAAAACGGTCCTTCGTTGGTACGTTGTGATCCATTGTTGCGAACGTCAAGTCCGGACGACGCACTTTGCGGCCCGAAAGGCGTAAGCCTTCAAATGCTTGCGGTGATGTCACTTCATGAACAAGCTGCAAGTCGATATAAATAACACTCGGCTTTCCTTCTTCTTGATGAATGACGTGATTTTCCCAGATCTTCTCAAACATAGTCTTTTTCGTCATTATATTCACCCCATCGTTTCATTAAATCTTTCTGCTCTTCTTAACTGAATCTATCATAGCATTTCTTTCTTCATTGATCCAAGATATAATATCTATAACGTTTATAGGTAATAGCTATAATTAATAATTTCAATCTTATTCTTAAGTAGGAATGGAGAATAAACTTATGGAACTGCGTCAACTCAATTATGTGATACAAATAGCCTCAGAGAAAAACTTTTCCCGAGCTGCAGAGAAACTCCACATCGCCCAACCTTCCCTTAGCCAGCAATTGTCTAAACTTGAGCAGGAGCTCGGCGTGCTTCTTTTTAGGCGCACAACCAACTCGGTTGAATTAACGCAATCTGGACAAGTATTTGTTGACAAGGCACAAACCATTTTAGATGCAGTTGAGCAGCTCAAGCAGGAGATGGATGATATGGCGCAAATGCGTCGCGGCCGATTAGTCGTCGGGACACTGCCAATTACCGGATCGCACATATTACCCATAGTCCTGCCTGTATTTGGTGCTCAATATCCGCAAATCGAAGTGGTGCTCGTTGAAGATACAACAGCAAAGCTGGAGCAATTAACAGCCAGCGGCGGAACCGATTTGAGCTTGCTTTCTTTGCCTCTTATCGATAATTCACTCTCCTGGGAACCATTTATGGAAGAGGAGATTTGCTTAGCTGTCTCACCACAGCACCCACTTGCTCAACGTGAAGACTCCATTGCCATACATGAGCTGCAAGATGAACCCTTCATTGGCCTAAAACGCGGGCAAGGATTTCGTCAAATTACAGTTGATTTATGCGAGCAAGCAGGCTTTACTCCGCGTATCGTGTTCGAGAGCAGTAATATGGAGACGATTCAATCGCTCGTTGCTGGCGGTATGGGAATCGCCTTCGTCCCTAAAATGCTTACTCGAGTCAAAAACGCGGATTTTGCACCTACTTATTTGACACTGAGTCCGAAACCAACTAGAACATTAGTCATTGCAAGTCGAAAAGGCAGATACTTGTCCAAAGCTGCAGATGCCTTTATTCGAACACTTAACAAAACGTTTAGTCCCTATCATTAACTAAGCTTCATAAATTGTGGGTCTGCGATCCTCAAATACGGGTATTTTCGATCGAACAGCATCTACAAGGGATAGGTCAATATCAGCATAGAGAATCGTCTCTTCTTCCCCCGCTTCGGCAATTGTCTCCCCCCATGGATCTAGAATGATGGAATGACCGAAGAAATGTGAGTTGCCGCTAATTCCCATCCGATTGCAGGCGATGACAAACATCTGATTTTCAATAGCTCTCGCCGTTAATAACGTTTTCCAATGATGCAAGCGAGGATGCGGCCATTCAGCCGGTACAAATAGCAGCTTAGCACCCTCAAGTGCAAGCTTCCTCGCAAGCTCTGGGAATCGAATATCGTAGCAAATCATCATGCCCGCCTGTGTTCCTTCTATTTCAAGCTTGCCAAGCTTATCCCCTGCGGTTAAATACTTCTCTTCCTCCATTAATCGGAACAAATGAATTTTGGAATAATCAGCAATGACCTTACCCTCTCTATCAAAAGCATAAATAGTATTTAAAACCTGCTCAGACCTCCGCTCCGCTATGGACCCTCCGATTATATTTACGCAATGCTTTTTGCTGAAATCAGATAAGAACGTCTTTGTCCTTTCTCCTTCTTGATCAGCGATAGATTGAATTTCCGTTAAGGCATAGCCCGTATTCCACATTTCAGGGAACATAATTAGATCAGGTTTTTGTTCATGTGATACTGCTTCCTCCAGCATAGCAGCTAGATTAGCAAAGTTTGCTTCTGGATTCCCTGCTTCTATATCCATTTGCAGCAGCGCAATCCGCAATTTATTATTCATCTGCCATTCCTCCCGATATTGCTTTTTTTCCCTAATGATAACCTCTCATGGAACGGTGTCAAGATGGGAACCGTAACAACGAAGCCTTTACCATTTTGAGTGTAGAAAAGGAGAATGTCCAATATGCTGCCAAAAAGATACCTCGCAACACTTATCATGTGCTGCTCACTTTTTCTGTTTGCACATGCAGTCCATGCTAATCCTGCGGACAGTAATGCTAATAACCCCGTCCCTGAAACAGGGCTTAAGCCTGTGCAGGTGTTTGACGTCTCTGTCGGTAAAATTGTAAAAACCATACCGAATGATAAGCAGTTTCAATCTATGGCTGCAACATGGATCGGCTCAATTAAAGGTCTAGCCCCACAGCTTACGAATGACGAAAGCTGCAGCTACGTGTACAGAGTGCCTCTTATGAAAACAGTTACGATAAAAAGCAAAGATATTTCCGTTACTTCTGATGATTTATTTTTGTTTTATTGCAAAGATAAGCCACCGCTTTTACTCGTATTTGATGCCAAGAGAAGACCGTATTTATTTTTATTCAAAGCCGATATTAATCCTTTCATCAAAAAGGTTGGTCTCCCGGCTTCCTAGAAATTCGCTTCTCATATCCACTCATTCATGCTAAATTAAAGCTATTGTCCAAAGGTTTATAAAAAAAAATAGCGATTTTGTCATGTGGAGTGTGAAACATTGGAAACAAAAATCGGTCAACACCCTATTCAACCTGCGGATCGGATGAACGGACTTCCGACGCAGTTTTTTGCCAAGCTGGTTGCGAAAGCTAATGCGCAAACGGCCAAAGGACGTGACGTTATCAATTTGGGCCAAGGCAATCCGGATCAGCCGACCCCTCCCCATATTGTTGCAAAGCTAAAGGAAGCAGCAGATAATCCTTTGTACCACAAGTACCCACCTTTTAGCGGCTATTCTTTTCTAAAGGAAGCTGTCGCTCAAAGGTACAAAGAGGATTACGACGTAGATATTGATCCGTCAACGGAAGTAGCTATTTTATTTGGAGGAAAAACAGGCCTTGTTGAGATTAGCCAGTGCTTGCTCAATCCTGGTGACGTTTGCCTCGTTCCCGATCCAGGATATCCAGACTATTGGTCTGGTGTAGCCCTTGCCGGTGCAGAAATGTCCTTCATGCCGCTTACCGAGCAAAACAGCTATTTGCCTGACTACAGTGCAATTAGTCCCGAAATTGCAAAGCGTGCTAAGCTCATGTTCATGAATTATCCGAACAACCCTACCGGTGCTGTAGCTAATTCTGCATTTTACGAGCAAACGGTGGCATTTGCGAGGGAGCATGGCATTGTGATCTCCAGCGACTTTGCTTACGGTGCAATTGGATTCGACGGCAATCAACCGATTAGCTTCTTGCAGACACCAGGCGCCAAGGAAGTCGGCATCGAGTTCTATACATTGTCCAAGACATACAATATGGCTGGATGGCGTGTTGGCTTTGCGATCGGCAACGCACAAATTATAAAGCTGATTAACCTGATTCAAGATCATTACTACTGCAGCTTGTTTGGCGGTATTCAAGAAGCTGCAGCACTGGCTTTAACTGGTCCGCAGGATTGTGTTACTGATCTTCGTATGATGTATGAAAGCAGACGTGAAGCTTTGTTCT
The DNA here is from genome assembly GCF_056402455.1 of Paenibacillus sp. P4_A7. Lineage (NCBI taxonomy): Bacteria > Bacillati > Bacillota > Bacilli > Caryophanales > Paenibacillaceae > Paenibacillus > Paenibacillus sp. P4_A7. The sequence continues at coordinate 4,396 of NZ_JBFUHJ010000141.1, forward strand.
CCGCACTAGATCGGATCGGCTGGAAAGCGGCTCGACCAGGTGGATCTTTCTTCTGCTGGCTTCCTGTTCCTGCAGGATATACGTCGGAATCATTCGCTGATTTGCTTCTGCAAGAAGCAGACGTTGTTGTAGCACCAGGTGTTGGCTTCGGTACCCACGGGGAAGGCTTTGTTCGTCTCGGGTTACTAACAAATGAAGCGCGTTTAGAAGAGGCTGTAGAGCGGATTGGCAGACTTGGTTTGTTTGAAGTTTAGTCGTAATATACTTCTCATTATCCAGCGCCTGTCTTGCTTTACAGCGGCATTGGATCATGATATGATTGTAAGAATTGAACATGAAACGTGATGACGGGACTAGTAAGCTTGAAGGGTCGCGCTCAGAGAGTAAATTCCATCGGCTGAAAGAATTTACCCCGACCGCTTGCCGAACCTACCTCCGAACGGCCGGCTTTGAACCGGACAGCGCCTTCTGTTATTAGGCTTAAGCTGGATGCCCTCTTTGCTGAGGACATCAACAAAGGTGGTACCGCGGAAGCTAAGACTTTCGTCCTTTATTGGACGAAAGTCTTTTTTGTTGTCATGAAACGAGCATAGGATGGGATTAATGATGTCGGAACGTATTGTCGTGAAAATTGGTAGCAGCTCGCTAACATCAGAAGAAGGCGGCTTAAATCGCGAACGAATTCAATATTTTGCTGAGGAATTAGCTTCTCTTCATAAGAATGGCGACGGCGTAATACTTGTAACCTCTGGCGCTGTTGCTGCAGGTTTTCGTCAAATTGGCTATCCTTCTAAGCCGAAGCTCGTTCATGAGAAGCAAGCTGCCGCAGCGGTAGGTCAAGCGCTCCTCATGCAGGCTTACCAAGATGCATTTAGCCGATTTGGTATCGTAGCTGCACAAATACTGCTAACTAGAGCTGACTTCTCCAATCAACGTCGCATTCGAAATGCGCTTATGACGATTGAAGAACTGCTTAAACAAGGAATTATTCCTATTATTAATGAAAATGATTCAGTCGCAACTGATGAGCTTGTACCCATGTTCGGTGATAATGACAACTTGTCTGCACTGGTTGCGGTAATGACCAAGGCGGCAAAGCTTGTTATCATTACAGATATGGATGGTTTATATACGGAAGATCCGCGTAAAAACCCACAAGCTGTCAAAATTGAACGTGTTGAGCAAATTTCCGAGGATATTTTGAAGCTTGCCGGAGGTGCCGGCTCTTCTGTAGGAACTGGCGGTATGCGCTCAAAAATTGAAGCGGCTCGCATAGCAATGCGAAGCGGTGTTCACGCATTTATTGGGAAAGTGCAGCAAGGCGGTGATCTATCGCTAGCTGTACAGGGCATAGGTCGAGGCACTTATTTTGATACAAAGCTGCATAGCTTGTCGATGAAAAAGCAATGGCTGGGCTTTCATTCCGTACCGCAAGGTCAAATCACAGTCGATGATGGTGCAGTAAATGCTCTGCTAGATGGCGGCAAAAGCCTCCTCCCCGCTGGGATTACTGACATTCAAGGAGACTTTCATTCAGGTGATGTCGTTGAAGTAAAAAGCTCGCTTGGCGAAACCATTGGCAGAGGTGTCGTCAATTACGATGCATGGCAAATTAAAGCCGTTGCAGGACTAACAACCGAAGAAGTGCGCCGAAGAGTAGATGTCTCTCGCATCGAATTTATTCATCGCGATGAATGGATTACATTAAAATAATAAGAATTACATAACACATTAGGAGGGGTTCTTCGTGATGATAAGTGAAGTGAGACAAAAAGCATTGCTTGCCAATAAAGCAGCAGCCGTTATGAACCGACTGACAACAGAACAAAAAAATATAGCACTTGAGCAAATGGCCGATGCGCTGCTCACAGAGACAGCTTCGATTATTGCTTCTAATGAAATTGACTTGCAACGCGGACGCGAGCAAGGCACGAGTCCTTCTCTTCTTGATCGACTAGCTTTGAACAAAGAACGTGTTGCTGCAATAGCGGAAGGACTTAGACAAATTGTATCCCTACCCGATCCGGTTGGTGAGCTGTTAGAAAAATTTGACCGTCCGAACGGACTGCTTGTTGAGAAAATAAGAGTGCCGCTTGGGGTTATCGGGATGATCTATGAGGCTCGTCCTAATGTAACTGTCGATGCAGCTGGTCTCTGTCTTAAAACAGGAAATTGCGTTGTCTTGCGCGGCGGGTCTGCCGCTATTGAATCCAATCGCAAAATCGTTGAAGTGCTGAAGAAGGCGCTTGAAGCAACTGATATGCCTTCCGAGGCTATTCAGCTCATTGAAGATTCAGATCGCGCATCAGTTAATGAGATGCTTAAATTAAACGGTTTGCTTGACGTTGTCATTCCTCGCGGCGGCGCTTCTCTTATTCGCAATGTCGTTGAAAATGCCACCGTACCCGTTATTGAAACAGGAGCAGGCATTTGCCATACTTTTGTCGACGAAAGCGCAAACTACCAAATGGCGGAAGACATTGCATTTAATGCAAAGGTACAACGTCCTTCAGTTTGCAATTCTATGGAGACGTTACTCGTACATGAAGCGTTTGCGGCGCAGCATCTTGCCAGTCTTGCAAAACGTTTTACGGAAGCAGGCGTTGAACTGCGCGGCTGCGAGCAGACACTTTCCATTATTTCGGAAGCCAATCTAGCTTCCGATGAGGATTACAGCACAGAATACAATGACTACATTATGAATATTCGGATCGTACCGGGTCTTGATGCTGCTGTTGAGCATATTAGCCGCTTTGGAACAAAGCATTCCGAATGCATAGTAACTGAAAATAAAGAAAATGCAAAACGGTTCATTCAGGAAATTGATGCGGCTGCTGTTTATCATAACGCGTCCACTCGGTTTACCGATGGTTTTGAATTCGGCTTTGGCGCCGAGATTGGTATTAGCACGCAAAAGCTTCATGCCCGTGGCCCAATGGGACTGCCCGCTCTTACTTCAACGAAATACAGGATTTATGGTACAGGTCAAATACGCGGATAAAGCGTCGGATTATAACAAATTATTATTTTGGAGGAAAACATACGATGTCCTTATTAACGCATACCGGTGTTGCCTCTCTTCAGATATGCTTTTATGGCGCAGGCTCGATGGCTGAAGCGATCGTTAGAGGCTTAATTAATGAAAAATTGCTCGAACCTAACCGTATTTCCATGCTCAATCGTCAAAATGAACAGCGGCTGACAGAGCTTCATGATCGTTACGGCATTCGGACAATCGTACAAGGCTCAAGCAATGAAGATTATTTGCGTGATGCAGATATTATCTTCTTGGCTATGAAGCCGAAGGATGCAGCAGCGGCTTTAACAGCGATAAAGCCCCTTCTATCTTCAAAGCAGCTTATTATATCCGTAATAGCTGGGTTGTCCATCTCATCAATTGAGCATTTGCTTGGTCAACCACTTTCAATCGTTAGATCAATGCCGAACACGTCCAGCACAATTGGACTTGGAGCGACAGGCATTAGCTATTCCGATGCAGTCACTTCACAGCAGCGTCAATTGACTGAAGTTATTTTCCAATCCGTTGGTATAAATGCAATTGTTGATGAATCACTTCAACAAGCGGTAACCGGTGTATCCGGAAGCGGACCTGCTTATGTGTATTACTTCATGGAAGCTATGATTAATGCTGGCGTTGAGCTTGGCTTAAGTCAAGCGGCTGCGAAGGAGCTTGTCGTTCAGACGGTTCTTGGAGCGGCTCAAATGGTTCAAACAACTGGTGAAGAGCCTGCTGACCTTCGCCGCAAAGTGACTTCTCCTAACGGAACAACACAAGCAGCGCTTGAAAAGATGGATGAACACCATTTTACCGAAGCTATAATGAAAGCAGTTTACCGCTCCGCAGAGCGTGCTGGCGAGCTTGGCGCTGACATTGAAAGGAGCATAACCGAATGAGTGGAGTATGTATTGCAACCTATAGATCACATGATGACAAAGCAGATTTTCATAAAAAAGCCCTTTCTATTGCTGTCGGTTTAACAGTTGGCAGCTGGACAGAGCTTCCTGAAGCTCAAAAGGCTAGCATGGAAAAGCATTTAGGTAAAGTTATATCCGTTCAAGTGCATGAGCCACCATCGGCTGCACCGGGTGAGCGCTACGCCGATATTCAGATCGCATATCCTGACATTAATTTCAGTCGTGATCTGCCCGCCCTGCTCGTTACCGTATTTGGCAAGCTGTCGATGGATGGTCGGATTAAGCTTATCGACCTAGATGTATCGGAAACATTTGCTTCCGCATTTCCTGGTCCTAAATTCGGTTTGAAAGGCGTACGTGATCTGCTTGGCGTTCACGACCGACCATTGCTTATGAGCATTTTCAAATCAGTTGTTGGTTATGATCTGGCGAATTTGCAGGATCAATTTTATAAGCAAGCTTTGGGTGGCGTCGATCTCATAAAGGACGATGAAATTCTTTTTGAGAATCCACTTACTCCGCTTGAGAAGCGTGTGGAAGCTTGTATGGAAGCAGCCCGGCGCGCTCAGGAGGAAACAGGTCAAAAGCTTCTATACGCTGTCAATTTGACCGGACCTACCTCTAAACTAGCAGACAACGCGCGTAAAGCAATCGCCGCTGGCGCGAACGCTCTTTTATTTAACGTATTGGCATACGGGTATGACGTTTTGCATGAATTAAGCAGCGATTCATCCATTAATGTGCCGATCGCCGCTCATCCTGCTATGGCTGGTGCTATGTATCCTTCGCCTCACTATGGCATTGGAGCATCACTATTGCTAGGCAAGTTGATGCGTCTTGCTGGCGCTGATCTTGTACTTTTCCCATCTCCTTACGGCTCAGTTGTTATGCCAAAGGAAGAAAATCTAGCGGTTAAGGATGCATTGCTTACGCCGATGCATGGTTTGAGGACAAGCTTCCCTGTTCCATCGGCAGGTATTCACCCAGGTTTGGTACCACTTATTTTGAAAGACTTCGGTACGGACGTTGTTGTGAATGCCGGCGGCGGCATTCACGGTCATCCAATGGGTACGGCTGCTGGTGGGCAAGCTTTCAGACAAGCGATTACAGCTACTATGAATGGTGTATCGCTTGTATCGCTTCGCGAAGCTGCTGATCAGCAAGGAAATGAGCCATTGCAAGCCGCAATAAATGCTTGGGGGATTAAAGAATAATGACAGAAAATCATACATCTAAGAAGCGCATCGTATTTTGTGATTTTGACGGAACGATTACGAATAATGACAATATCATCGCTATTATCAAACACTTCAACCCGGCCGGTTGGGAGAAAATAGCTGAGCAGACAATCGCTCAAGAATTAACAATTAAAGATGGAGTTGGACAATTGTTTCACCTCCTCCCTGCTTCAATGCAGCGCGAGGTTGTAGATTTCAGCATTTCCAATGCCAGGATTCGAGATGGATTTGCGGAATTTCTACAGTATTGTAAGGAGCAGCAGATCGAATTTTACGTAACGAGCGGTGGGATTAACTTTTTTATCTACCCTATTCTCGAGCCGTTCGGAATTCCTTTTGACCATATTTATTGCAACGGAAGCGATTTTAGTGGTGAAACCATTGAAATAACTTGGCCAAACCCATGTGATGAACATTGCAGCAGCGATTGCGGTATGTGTAAGACGACGATCATGCGCAACTTCCCTGCTGATGAATACGAGCGAATTATTATCGGAGATAGCGTTACTGACTTTGAAGGCGCGAAGCTAGCGGATGTTGTATTCTCCCGCTCTCACCTTACTGTAAAATGCAAGGAGTTAGGCTTGGAACATCATGAATATGAAACATTCCACGACATTATTAATTTTATGAATGCGGAAAGGACAACTACTAAATGAGCTTTCAACATATAGCAACAGAAGATAAGCAGAGGGCTTTGTCCGAGCTAAAAGAAGTTAAGGAGCTGTTCGCTTCACGCGGATGGTTCCCTGGAACGAGCGGCAATCTCTCGATACGTGTTGGCGACTATAAACAAGACGACTTTCAATTCGCTATTACAGCCAGTGGAAAAGACAAAACAATCCACACACCTGAAGACTATTTATTTGTTGATCAGGAAGGTAAGCCTTGCGAGACAACGAGATTAAAGCCGTCCGCAGAAACACTTATTCATTGTGAGATTTACAAGCTGACTGGCGCAGGTGCTATTTTCCACGTACATACAGTATTCAATAGTGTTATCTCCGAATATTTCTGGGATCGTAAATCGGTACCGGTTGACGGTGTTGAGCTCATTAAAGGCTTTAATATTTGGGAAGAAGAAGCGCATATCGATATTCCGATTGTGTCCAACTTCGCGCATATCCCATCCATCGTTCCAGAAATAACGGATCGAATCATCCCGAACATTCCCGGCATTTTGCTGCGGAAGCATGGTATTTACGCTTGGGGCGCCAATGCATTCGAAGCTAAACGCCATCTTGAGGCGTTTGAGTTTATTTTCGAGTATGTCTATCGCTGGGAAACGTTGAACCGCGGCAATCGTTAATTTCTAGTTTGGAGTTAGTCAGCGGTCCATCCGACACTCTTACTGTGCACGTACAGCCAAGATCGGATGGCATGCTCATCGTCAAGATTAGCTTGCTTCTAGGATTAAAAGAGTTGTCCCCTATATCGCCTTCTTCATAAGCGATAAGTGGGCAGCTTTTTTTTACTATTGTGCCATTTGGTACATAAAGGAGTGAAATCATCATGAAGGTAATTGTCATTGGAGCAGGAATTGCTGGAGCATCAACTGCATACCAATTGGTTAAACAGGGAGCAGAAGTCCTTATCATCGATCGGAAAGACGAAGGACAGGCTACGGATGCAGCTGCCGGCATTATATGTCCCTGGCTGTCGCAGCGGCGCAATAAGGCTTGGTATCGGCTTGCGAAGGCAGGAGCGAGTTATTACCCTGTGCTAATTGAAGAACTTGAAAGTGAAGGAGAAACCGAAACCGGTTATGCCAGGGTCGGAGCCCTCAGCATACATATGGATCCGGAGAAGATTGACAAAATCGAAGATCGAGCTTACAAGCGTAAGGAAGACGCGGCTGAAATCGGTGAGATTACCCGGCTTGATGAACTTAGGACCCGTGAGCTCTTTCCACTGCTTGCGGAAGGATATTCATCCATTCATATTAGCGGGGCTGCCCGTGTCGATGGCCGGGCGCTGCGTAATGCTTTGCTTCGATCTGCACAAAGGAACGGGGCTGAACTTATATATGGGGATGCTAAGCTAGAATTTCAAACTAACCGTGTAACTGGCGTAACGGTTGGGGAAAATCGCTACCCAGCTGACATCGTAATCGTTTGTGCAGGAGCATGGGCGCGACCGTTGCTACAACCTTTAGGTATTGACTTTAAGGTCAGCTATCAGAAAGCGCAAATCATGCACTTGCAGGTTCCAGACGCCACACAAAATACTGGTATCTGGCCAGTCGTTATACCGCCTTCCGATCAATATTTACTCGCCTTTGAACATCAGAAAATCGTGATCGGGGCGACTCATGAAAATAATGTTGAAGGTTACGATACGAGGGTTACACCCGGCGGAATACACGAAATTTTAAGCAAATGCCTTACATTCGCACCTGATCTGGCAGATACTACGTTCCAGGAAGTAAGGGTGGGCTTTCGCCCTTTCACAGCCGATTTTCTTCCGGTCATTGGCGCCATTCCAGATTGGGAAGGACTTCTTGCGGTAAACGGTCTCGGGGCCTCCGGACTAACGATGGGCCCTTATATCGGAGTCCAGTTGGCTAAATTAGCACTAGGAATGGAATTAGATATCGATCTAACCGATTATGACATTCGTAAAGCCATTAACTGACCTATTGGTTTATCATAGATAAATCTGTAAGGGAAAAAAACATACGTATGTCTCCGTTGAACTAATACAAATAAGATGGTATGGCAGTTCATTGAACTAACTTGAACTGCTGACAGGTTAGCTCGAGAAAAGCTATAAGCACTAAAATCAACCTTACAGCCCTCAAACTAACCTTTACCGGCATCCATCACAATCAAATAATCGGCATTGCGCAATGTTGACAAACGGTGAGCAATCGCAATGGTCGTTCTGCCTTTAATCAGTGATTCCAGCGCCTCTTGGATTTGCAG
>NZ_JBFUHJ010000142.1:0-12485 GCF_056402455.1 Paenibacillus sp. P4_A7
CTGTAAATAGTTTATTCAACTATTCTGCCCGATAGCACAACAAGGCTGCCGTTTCATGCCGGCAGCCTTGTTATGGTGATTGTTAAGCTATAGTGTCCCGTTAGCGTAATGGGTCTACCAGTAAAATACAGATTAGTCGTATGCCTCTGGAGATACATCTCCTCCCTCTTTAACAAATTTCACGTTAGTAGGAGATACTTCATATATCCTGTAATGGCGAAATTCCCCTTTATTCCAATATTCAGTCAAAGTAACTATGAAGACATCCTCTCCTTTTTTAGCCGCTGAAGATTCAGATTCGCCTTGTACCGTTATTCCAGGTGACTTTCCGCCTCCATGTATTATTCCTTTGACCTTACCAGATTTATTAGGGTATTGGCTCTTTTCATGAACAACCTTCGCAATTGCATCATCCCCTGAAAACCCTTCTTTTTTATCCTGCATAAACGAACAGCCTGACACGACTGAAATCGCTAACAGTAATAGGATTATTTTTATTATAAGCCACTCCTCCTCTGCGGTAGTTGTCTCATTTTAGACTAAACTAGATAATGCCCAGTTTATTGTTAACAATTGATGTGCTCGGAAATATAAACGTAAAAGATAAATTTTTGTTGCACTAATCTGCCCGTTAGCTTAACAAAAGAAAGGGAGCAGCTACTGTAGCAACTGCTCCTTGGTTGTTCAACTATAGTTACCCGGTTCCGTTACTTAGACAGCAAGGAATATGAGAATACGGCGTCGAATAAGAAACATATGTTGGTCAACTCTTGCCTATTTACTGTGAAAGACACAAACGCAAAGCTTCGAAAAACTCTTTTTCTGGCTAACTAGTGAATGTGCAATTAAACGCAACAATATAAGTATAATTTACGTTCACCTTCTAGAGGAGGGATTTATTATGAAATATTTAACTTTGTTAATTCTACTTTTTACAGTAGCATGCTCACAATCAGACAAAATATTGCTAGAAGAAGATTTTTCAGTAATGGTAAAAACGACAAATGAAACTACTTTGAAAACAAACACTGAAATCGAGCTAATAACTGGCATAACAAATGTGTCTGGAAACAGTGTTGAAGTCTTACATGGTTCACCTTTGATTCACGTCCAAATTTACGATGAACAGCATAAGCCGCTCATAAACACCTTTGTTACAGACGCCATAGGTATAAGTCARAAAATAAAACTAAACGAATTTTATAATCCTGATAGTAAAATATACAGTGATGGAAAAAGGGTGATTCAACTCGAAAAACCAGGGAAATATACGCTAATTGGGACAGCATCTTTCTCAATTGAGTTAATAAATGGTGAACGGAAAGATTATAAGATTTCTTCCGAACCCTACGATGTAACTGTTGAATAAAAAATATATAAGACTACCACCAATGGAAATAGATACTTAAATAACCGCCCAGATATATTTGGCGGTTTATTTATTTGCAAAAATCAACATTCAATTTTAACATAGCCAATGTTTAATAAAGGCAACGAAAATGTTATTCGGATTTTCCGAGGAAGTGTTTACGGTTAGCAAAGGACACATATAAAAAAACTTATATTTTGTTAGTATGTTCACATAGTGTTTTATTCAAATGCCCGTTATTCAGCTATCGTTGCCCGTTAGTTTAACGAATTATCAGACTTAACTCTTGTGGCATTGGTGAAGGCTTTCTATTTCAGATATATTTTTTCGACTTATAACATTTATGATTTTGATTCCCGTTTCTGGTGTATCAATCAAGGTAATATCGATTTTATCAAACGAAGGAGCATGATGCCCCGCATAGTTTAAAGCACTTACATGTACTAAATGTCTACGTTTATCACCCTTTATTCTTTCGATACTATTTATCCTTGGACACATAATAAAATCTGGGAATGTTTTGCCGATTTCGGTAAAATAACGCCCATATAAAGTTTCCTCCAGAAGTTCCCCTTTTGAAGGAGTAACGACTTCTGACACCGGCTGTGCAACCACTGGATTTGTTTCAATGATGAGTAACAAAGAGAACAGAACAAGTAACACTCGCATATCATCACCTCAAGCGTATCATTCCATGGAAATTAATTCTTTATACTGACATCATATCTTAAAACACCACACTAAACTGCCCATTAGTTTAATGAAATGAGCAGGCTACCGTAGCACCTGCTCATCAATGTCTATCATTCAACTATAGTTTCCCGTTAGCATTCCTGTAGAGCGTTATCTATCGTCCCTTATCAAGCTGACAAATTTCACGAATAAGTGAGCCTTGTGAGAAAACAAAAATTCATCTGCAATGGGAATACATTCTTGGCCTAATTCGGCAATCGGTACATATTCTTGACAWTGCGCATTGTCAAGAATATGTACCGATAAAACAAAAAAAACGTGATTAACGCGGTAATTAAATTGCTCATATTCTTGTCATCCGACTTTTGTCCAAACCTTTCCTATGAATTAATCATAGAATAGATCATTCCAATAGAAAGGGTGATAGATTTGGCAAACACTGATGTAAGGCTCCAACTTTTCTCTGGCAATAATTTTACAAATCGGCGGATTGTTTTTAGACGAGGAGGTGTAGCAGTTCGAGATTTGGGAGCTTTTCGTTTTGATAACGTCCTCTCCAGTTTTCGTCTAAGAAATGATTCAACCACAGATTCTGTGACACTAGTTTTGTTTTCACGAATTAACTTCCAGGGATCCTTTCGCATATTTCGTGGAAGTATAAACGTGTCGAATTTAGGTAATTTCAATAATCTAACTTCTTCCTTCATTTTAGTAGGACGCAACCTTACAAATTCCGAGATTCAACAGATCCAAAGTACCGGTAACCCTCCTCGTGATATTTTAGTTATCAGACAATAATAAATTGGTCAGTTGGTCACAAACAAAAGAAGTGCATGTGTCGTTGGACTCACTGTGTTGATCCCATACGGATTATCATTCCAGAAGCGCTAGGTTCAAAATTAAGCAGYGGCAGTCTAGGACTTTATTTACCAGTCCAAGGCTGCCGCTTTGCTGATTCAACTAACGTGTCCCGTTAGCGTAAGCCCTTGATAGTCCTGAATATCATTAACTAACGAATACTTGTGTTCTTCTTCCTACTTCAATTCGTTCAGTAAATTTTCCTCCTGTATATTCTTCTATTGCCTTTTTCCAAAAGAGTTGTGCAGGCTTATGCCATTTTATATCTCCTTTTCTTTAGCGTCCCTACAAGAGGGAGTTATTTTCATTCCCGTATATCGGTTAATAGATTAGTTCCATCCGATGATCGTTTTATTAGTTTATTATGCTTAATCGTACAAAGTTTCTAATAGTATTCATTAGTGCCACATAAAATGTTCCTATAACAAAATTCAAAAAACTTCTCCATGGTTTTATAAATATCTGTCCTGAAATAATAGTAATAGCTAATATGCTTTTAAAAATCAAACCCTGTATATGATCTTGATCTAAATTCATTTTAATCATTAGCGTAATCACGCTATCATTTCCAAAAATAATGACAAATATAAATTCTATACTCAGCGGTATAATTATACATAATAATAATCTAATCCATATAGCATTTACCTTTTCGAATTTATACTTTATTAATACAATTCCGAACAAAAATGATAGTAAGATTAAGATAATCAGAAAGGTTATGTATCCACACAAAAAGGTCATAAATATAGAAAACCATATTAAAACAAAGTCATTATTAAAGATCTTTTTATATCCAAATTGTTTTTCTTTCATTCATATCCCCCTGATTAGACAATCAAAAGTCAAAACAAAATTCAATCAAACCTTCTATTTATCATATTCCCCCACTTCCTTATAGTCTAATACAACTCCATTTTACAAGTAGAATTGCATCCCAATGAAATAAGGATAACATCATGATTTAACAGGAAATAGTACTAAATAATCGTAAATGCTAGCTGAGAAACGAATGCTGATTAAGTCAAACCAAAGAACCTTTGTAATGGAATTGCATATGATTAAAAAAAATATCTTTTTTTCTTGGAGGTTTCCTATATGAAGGAAAGATTTATTTTACGTATTGGTTTTCTCCTTCTCGCTTATTTGATTGTTTTGTCCATATTCAATAAACCGTCAATATCATTCCAAGAAGCTGTTCAAATTGCTGAAAAGGTAACTCCAATATCAGATGGGTATCATATAAGTCAGATAAGTGGCAGAAATAATTGGTCGTTTCATTTTAATACTAATCCCGTTTACAGGTTGAATGTGATTGCTATTAACACTGAATCAGGAACTCAACATATTAAATATATAGTTGAAATTGATGCGAAAACAAAAGATGTAGTGGAAATTAAGGAAATTAACTAAAATAAAATCTTACCACCGCTTCCACTTCTCTCTAGCTAGATGAACAAAAAACACCAACCAGTGGATGATGTTGTTGGCTTTATATTGAACTATCGTTACCGTAAGCTTATATGCCCTATCGTTTCCTGTAAGCGAAACAATGCAGGTCGCCACGACGACCTGTTCGTTATTTAGTGCAACGAAGCTGCCGTTCCATGCCGGCAACTTCGTCTCATAAAGCTATAGTTCCTAAATTATCTGCGTTTTTTTCTGGATTTAGATCTTTCTCTTAATAGATAGTACTGCCCACATAAAGTTAGTAATATCTTTGATGTTAAGTTACATGTAAATCCTTTAAACCCCAATCACTGTGAACTTTGTCTTTAAGACTTGGCTCCAATCTAACTGCTTCAGTTAACATTTTATGTGCTGCTTGCCGATTATTTATTTTTAGGCACGCTTTATCCCCTTCAAAATAGGAAAAAGCGACTTCAGCCTCTAAGCAAATGGATTCTTCGAAACAAGGGATGGCTTCCTCCCATCGTTCCAAACACATCAATGCGACACCACGGTTGTAGTGAGTCAAACCGTATGTCGGCTCCAGTTCTAAGGCAATGTCATATTCCTGAACGGCCTCAAAATATCTGCCAAGGTACCATAATGCAATTCCTTTATTGTAGAAATACAAATGATCAGTATTGTAAAGTTCAATAGCACGATTATAAGCCTCAACTGCTTCTTCATATTTCTGTATATACCAGTAGGCTACTCCTGCATTATAGTGGCTTAAGTGGTGGTCGTAACAAAGCTCATTACAAGCTTTATAATCTTTAATTGCTTGATGATAATGAGCCATTCGAAAATGTGTAAGTCCTCTTTCGTACAGCGCCAAATGGAAAGACTCCATACTTAACACTTCTGAAAATCTTTTCTCAGCATTTTCATAATTACCTGATAAGTTATAGTTAACGCCTAGTAGATACCGGACAAACCATCATCAGCCAATCCGCTACAACGCCGCTCTCACAATACGGCGATAATAACCAACGGTGAGAATAGCAAACATGAAGTAAATGAGCGTATATACCGCCATGGCAATAACTGTCGKGAAAGTGATGTCGGACAACGTCAGCGATGAGGCAACTTTTACAGCGAAGATGGCATGCAGAATCCCGATCACCAGCGGAATCGCGAACACAAACAGCTGCTTGCGGATAATGCCGCTCATCATCTCACGCTCACTGAATCCGAGCTGCCGCAGAATCGTATAGCTTTTCCTCTCCTGCTCCGCCTCAGTCATCTGCTTGAAATACAGAATACTGCCCGTCAAGATTAGGAATATAAGACCGAGAAATCCTGCTATGAAAATGATCAGCCCGAATTTTTGGAGTGATTCTTTATAATACGTATAGAAGTCAGGCCTAAGCTCATCTTTCTTGACATATTTCGCATAGAAGCCAGATGCCGCTGCACGTTCATTCTTATCCGCAACCTGGTAGGTATGGATAAGAATAGCTTCATGTTCGGGGGTAGCCGGCATTTGCTCACGAATTGCCCTTAATGTCGCCTCCTTTACGACGATTTGACGGCCGCGCATGCTGTAATTCATGGCATAGCGATCAATACCTCGGGTCAAATGGATTTTGACTTGAACCTCGCTTGCGCCAAAATCAATCGCTTGCGGAAAAGCACCTGTGTTCGGCTCCTTGCTTAATGCCTTCCTCTGGCCATTGTACAAGATGGCCTCGCCCTGGCCTGGCATAACAACATCTGCACCACTTGCCTGCAGTTGCTCCGCCGCAAGCAGCAGTATGCTGCGTCCATCCTCTTTCCCTTTGCCAATCGTTCCTGCTAACCGGACAGCCTCAACCGATTGATCTGCAAATGTAAATCCGGACTTCTCCAGTTCTGCATGAAATGACTTCGCATCCTGCTCATTATTTTCAAAGATGAAATCGTAAGGCAGCATTGCCCGGGATTCACTCTCGGCCGAATAGTACAGCGAATAAGAGATTGCCACCATCGTAAGAGTCATTGCAGACAGAATGGTGATCAATGTGAGCGAGTTCGCATTGGCTTTCATGCGATGCATGATCGGGGCTAGCGACAAACTGTTTTTCAGCCCGAGCTGTCCGTCCTTGCTCCTTCGAAAACGGTAGAACAACCAGCCTATCGTCACACGATAAAGCAGATATGTTCCGAGTATGATCGAAGCTAGAATGACAAGCATGTGCAAGAACATATCCTGGCCGAGCGTTATGCTGGAGAGCAGATAGCCAGTTGTGATCAATAAAATGCCAAGCAGCCCCATAATAGCGGACAGGACTGCTTTCGGCTGTTTCGGATGATCGCCCTGCCGATCCGCCTTGAACAGCTCGAGCAGCGTAGTTCGGTAAACTTTAAACAGCATTTGTACCAACGTAAGGCCTATGATAGCGGCAAACACGATAGCAGTCTGCAAGGCTGCTGCACTAGAGAACGAGAGAGTTATTACGCTTTCGATACCAATCAGTTTCATCAGTATGAGCAAGAAAACCCGCGACACGAGCGCGCCGCCGCCGATCCCGATCAAGAGCGCCCCTACCCCTAGCAAAATATTCTCGGTAATGAGCAACCAACCCACTGCTCTGCGTGTCAAACCCACAAGCTGATATAATCCGATTTCCCTGCTACGCCTTTTAAGAAAAATGCTGTTCGCATAAATAATGAATACGACTACAATCGCAAGCAGTAATATCCCGGCCGCTTTAAACAAGGAATCGAATTGAATATCTCCGAATGTCGCTGCCATTACTGATGAGTCATTCTGTAATGTAGCAAACACGAAATAAAGGCTTGTACTGAAAATAAGCGCGAAAAAGTACAGATAATAATTTTTAATATTTTTCCGCATACTGCGGATGACCAGCTCAAACAGTGTCAACGTGATCACCCCCGAGCACAGCCTGCACATTCATAATATCTTTAAAGAAAGCTTGCCGCGTTTTGATGCCGCGATACAATTCGGAATAAAGCATTCCATCCTTCAAAAACACGACGCGACTGCAATAGCTCGAGGCGACCGGATCGTGAGTCACCATCATAATCGTAATATTGCGCTGCTGGTTAAGCTCCTCCAGCGTTCCTAGTAGAGAAGAGGCCGCCTTCGAATCCAGAGCGCCTGTCGGCTCATCTGCAAATATGATAGAAGGCCGATGGATCAGCGCGCGTGCTGCAGATGTTCGCTGCCGCTGGCCGCCAGAAATTTCATGCGGATATTTATGAGCAATCTCCCCGATGCCGAGATTTGCAGCAATAGCCTGATATTCAGATTCTGCCACTTTTTTATTCATCTTGCCGAGTGAAACGGGAAGCAGGATGTTCTCTTTTATCGTCAAGGTGTCAAGCAAATTGTAATCCTGAAAGATGAACCCAAGCTTGTTGCGCCTAAAAACAGACATTTCAGCGTTTTTCATAGTTGAGATGTCCATATCTTCGACGAATATTTTTCCTTCCGTTGCTTTATCAATTGTCGCCAGGACATTGATCAAGGTCGATTTACCCGAACCGGACGGCCCCATTATGCCGACAAATTCCCCTTCCATTACGCGAAGGTCGATGCCCTTGAGCACCTGCTGTACATTGCCCCTTACACCAAATGATTTACGGATTTGTTGTGCAAGCAGCACGGTTTTTGGCATATTGTTTTGATTCATCTCCATAACCTCCCACTCTGATCTAACATTCATTTTAGAGAAAAAGGTCATGACCGTCGCTCGCATCAGATGACAAGTAGGAGGTTCTACATGACAATATTGTCATACTGAATCGAATTGAACACGTTGCCAGCAGTGATTGTCAATTGAATGACGTCATGTTCGGAATGATTCGAACGCATTGCTTACTGTAAAGGTCATCTGCATAGCCGTTCCGGCGTTCAACCCCGACTGTACCGTTAAGGAAATTCCAATTTTGACCGCAACAGTCCTGGCTAAATAGAGCCCCAATCCGGTTGCCGCATTGTGTAATCTTCCGTTTCCCCCGGTAAATCCTTTATCGAAAATACGCGGCAAGTCATGCGCGGCGATGCCCGGCCCTTCATCTTTAATCATCATCCTGACATAACCATCAGATGTGACTGTAGTCGACAGAAGAATCGTTCCACCTTCCTGGTTATATTTGACTGCATTCGTCAATAATTGCCGGATGATGAAACGGCACCATTTGCGGTCTGTCCTAACTAAAGCCTCTTCCCCCTCGAACTCTACGGCAATATTTTTCTCCATACACCAAGAGGCCAGCTCGCGTACTTCCTGAGCGGCAAGCCGCTGAATCCCGGTCTGTTCCAGTACATAATCCGCTTCCAGCGACGGCAATCGTGAAATGTACAGCTGCTGGTCAATGAGCAAATGAATCCTCAGCCATTCAGATTCAATTTTGCGCAGCGCCGGATTTCCCTTGTTGGCATCTATGGCTAATTTCATCGCGGTTAGCGGCGTCTTCACTTCATGCACCCAGGCGGCGATATAGTCCTGCTCTACAGATCGGGCAGCATTGCCGTCTGAAAGTTTATGACAGTACCAGTGATCCGCTGCCCTCAAAAACTGATTTATTGCTTCTTCCTGATAAAAATAAGCAGTCGGTAATGTTTCAATCCAATCTTCATTTATATCTTCAGCCAGTTCCGTCAGTAAGCGCGTATACTTCATTTCTCTTAAAAAGCGCCAACCAAGAAAGACTGCCATAGCCAGAATTAGCAGAGTGTTCAAAAAAAGCATCGATTCAGCCCGGATGGCTATCCCATTATCGATCCAGATCAGCAAATCCACAAAGAACAATGAAAGAAGGAAGAAAATAATCCAGCTTTTCCTGTCATATAAATAGCGGAGTATCAAGCAGTTTCCTCCTCATAACGTAGCTGCCATATAGYCAAGCCCTTTTTTTGTTACAATGGCTTCTTCCAGCTGGAATACCGTCAGCTTTTGGCGCAATCGGGTAATATTTGCTGTCAGTGTGTTGTCGTTGACAAAACGTTCATCATCCCACAGCTTGCGAATCAGGTCGTGGCGTGATATTATTTCGTCCTTCGCTTTGACAAGCACAACGAGAATAAAAAACTCGTTCTTGGTTAGAATCACGTCCTGTCCATCCTTGCGGATCAAACCGCGCTTCATATCAATGATAGCGCCATTCCATTCAACAAGATCGGCCGCTTCCTCTCCGTAAGCATACGTTCGGCGGAGAATCGCCTGAATTTTGGCCATCAGCACGTCCATATTGAACGGTTTTTGAATATAATCGTCCGCCCCCATATTCATCGCCATCACCATATCCAGAGGATGATCACGCGAAGACAGAAACAGAATCGGCACTTTCGACACCGCCCGAATCTCCCGGCACCAGTGAAAACCGTCATACATAGGGAGCTGGATATCGATGATAACCAGTTGGGTCTGCATGTTAATAAAAGTATTCATCACATCATCAAACCGCTCCGGTCCCGTGACATGAAACGACCATTGCTCCAATCTTTCCTTCAGAAAACTAAAAATGGCAGCATCGTCCTCGATAATAAAAATGTTAAAATCCATAACCGCAAATTCCCCTTCCCGTGATTGCTTCGCAAATTCCGATAATAAAGCAATCGATCCATAACTTTCTCCATCATACCACCCCAGCTTGGCATTCCACCGTTATTTCCACGATAAAAGACCGATTGAAATCTTCTTCCGATCATTTCAATCGGTGTGCTCTTGGCATCCTCCTTAGTTTAACTTCAAAAGAAAAAGGAGAGGCAAATAATCGCCCCCCTCAAATAATATATGCCTGATTACTTATTCTGGAAGAAGCATCATGAACAACAGCGCCGCCAACTCCTGTTTATTTAGCGCCCGCCGCGAACCATAGTCAATCATGCCATTCGATTCGGTCACTTCCGGACCATGAAGCTTCCAGATAACAGCAGAGCTGACAGCATCGACAGCCCATTTCGACGTGCCGGGCGCGAGCGCAGCCGTGGAATCTGGCACCCTAATCCCGGATCCCGCTAGTAAGCGAAACACGATAGCGGCTGCATCTTCGCGGCGGATAGGACGGTCTGGTTTGAACAAGCCTTCCCCCGTTCCCTGCAGCAAGCCGGATTCGACTGCCGCTTGAATATCTTTTCGAAACGGAGAATTCTCAACATCCTTAAAAGCGGATGGGTTTGCGGATTCCGGGATGCTCCACATCGCGTTAAAAGCATGGATAAACTCTCCGCGGGTGACGACTTTCAGAGGTTGAAACGGCTTTGACTGATCATCCTTCAAATATCCGAGCGACTTCAAGCCGAGAATGTAGCTCGCATACGGATGATCTGCCCATACATCCGGGAATCCGACCGGTTTCTCCGGTATTTTGGCCGAATAGCTGTATACATTAGAGTATTTCAAATAAGTGATACGGCCGTTGGCATCCATTTTAAATGCAAGCGGTTTGCCCTGTTCATCAATGAACAGCATATCATCCACCTGTTTCAGCTCATGACGGCCTCCTATATGGTCACTCACAATCAAAGTGCTGTTGCCTGACACTTCGACTCTGGTCATTAATTTTATTCGCAAATCGGAATACAAACCTTCGAACTTGGCGAGAACCTCCTCGGACTGCGGCTTGAAGCCCACTGGCCCGAATGTTGATTCGTGACCGGCATAATAATGATCCATAAACGCGATAAATAGATCGTCACGCAAATCCTGATTCGCATTGTAAGAAACGAAAACACCCGTATTGCGATCGGGCAGAAGCCATAGCAACGAACTGAAGCCAAGAATGTCGCCACCTTTGGAGATTACGTCTTCGCCGTTCGTTTTGTATGGAAAATAAGGCGATTCAAAGCCATATGTCATATCAGGCAAATCCGGATGAATGGCTATATGATAGGTCGACATAGCCTTCACTGATTCGGGCGACAGGATAACAGTTCCGTCAGCCGCGCGACCATCGCCCAGGAAAGCTTGCATAAACAGCGCCATATCGGAGGCTGTAGATACCATGCTGCCCTCTGGCCACTCACTCGGCGAAAAATTGAACACCGGGATGGCACTGCCCTCAGCATCGTAAGAAGTTGCCAGTCGTTCAACCAACTCCTTAGTCAAGCTAAAGTCGCTTGAAGTCATACCGAGCGGTTGAAACAGATGTTTTTTCATATAGCTCCCAAAAGACTCGCCGCTTGCCTGTTGGACGATGTATCCTAGCAGCCTTGATGCGAAGTTATMGTACATGTATGACGTTCCGGGCTTGCGAATAACCGGCGGGAGCAGATCGAAAATGCTTTCTTCTAGCGAGATCGGCTTTTGGGAAGCATCAGTCAATAAGCTGGCTTCTGAAGGTTCACGCACTTCAAAACCGCTCGTATGCGTCAACAGATTCTCAATCGTAACTGGTACATCAAAGGGATTGGTTAGTTTGTAACCGTCCAGATACTCTTCAATATTGTCTTGCAGCGAAATCTTCCCTTGATCGACGAGTTGCATTACAGCAGCTGCCGTGAACACTTTGGAGACTGAGGCGACCCGGAAAGTGGTCCGGCTTGCGTCTACCGGCGACTTCGACGTTTGGTCGGTTACACCGTAGCCTTTGGATACGAGCACTTTTCCATCCTGAACAACGGATACCGTAACGGCCCCAGCCTTTTGTTTAATGGCATCCTTGGCAAAAAAAGCGTCCAGGAACGCCTCAACTTCCTTCACTTCACGCGGCCCGCTCGTATTATCTTTCGAGGCCGCGTTTTCCAACAGCGGATGGGCGGTGCTGCTGAATGAGGCCAGATGTTTGACGGAGGCAGTCACGTTCGATTCAGGCGGCTGCTGAGCGTACGTGCTTGTTTCTGCAG
This sequence comes from Paenibacillus sp. P4_A7, assembly GCF_056402455.1. NCBI lineage: Bacteria > Bacillati > Bacillota > Bacilli > Caryophanales > Paenibacillaceae > Paenibacillus > Paenibacillus sp. P4_A7. The sequence continues at coordinate 12,165 of NZ_JBFUHJ010000142.1, forward strand.
CGAGGCTAATCGTCAGTAGAGCCGTCAGGATGCCGATCGTGCAGCGAGTTCTCTTCTTATTTTTGTTCAATTAAAATCCTCTCCTTACTTTCGATTTATTTGAACTTGGTAAAACCAACAATCATATTAGAAGAACTGCAGCTGTATTCAGACCTAAGACAGGGTTAACCAAGCCAGATTGAACAGGCAATTCTTATACACTTATTGTATTGTTTGCATCAGGCACTGTCGTTCGATTCAGATGACAAGCAGGAGGGGGAATGTTACATTTTTGTCACGTTCGATAGATTTGAAATCATTTATGGATGCAAGCTATTAGCT